>CAYYOX010000075.1:0-15741 GCA_964473065.1 uncultured Planctomycetaceae bacterium
CGGCTAAACGAATCATCGCCGTGCCGGCGACGGCTAAACGACTGAACTCCGAAACTAAACGGTGTGGGGGATTGCCGGGCTGCTATAGGTCGTCCAGGCCGGTGAAGGCGGTGATCAACGAGCGGAGCTTGCGGCGCAGGACCGAGTAGCTGAAGAATTTCTTGCCCAGCTCGAAGTTGTGGTCGACCATCTCCTGGCGATACTCGGCGTCGCCGATTACTTTGCGGACTTGTTCCAGCACGCCGCGCGTGAGGAACCCGTTCATGGTGACCACTTTGAAGCCCTTGGGCTCGATGTCGGCGATGAAGATCGCGTAGCGGTTCACCAGCACCGGCTTGCGGAAGTAGAACGCCTCGAGCAGCGCGTTCCCAAAACCTTCGTAGAGACTGGGATAGGTGATCAGGTCGGCGTGGGCGTAGACCTCTTCGAGCGAATGGCCGGGGACCTTCCCGGTGCTGAACGGGTCGATCGAAGAGACCTGGGCTTGGATGAATCGCAAGTCGACGCCTGAGTGGTCGGCCAGTTCGATCAGTGCGTCGCGATACTCCAACCCTTCGTCGCCCGACTCGTGCGAGACGACCAGCTTGCACTTGGGGTTCTTCAGTTGCGAGACCAGGGCGATGGAGTGTTCGATTCCCTTTCGCGGCACGACCCGGGTCGGCTGCAGGAGCATGATGTCGTCCGATTCCAAGCCGATCTCTTTCCGCAGGTCGCTATCGGAGTAGAGATCTTCGGGTTCGGTCTCGAAATCGAGCACGTTGGGGACCATGATCGACGAGGCCCCCTTGCGCCAGGAAAGGTCCTCCTGGGCGAACGAGTTGATGGTCACGTGCTGCAAGGCGGGCAAGGTGGGCGGAAAAGCCATGGTGAGGTAATCCCCCACCGCGTTGACCGAGAATCGTGGCCGCTCCCAATAGAAATCGTGATGATGGGCGATCGTCGGCGTGCCCGTCTCGGCAATGAAATGCGTCAGGGCCACCCCCAACGGAATGTGCATCGGCAGACACAAGGCGTTCTCGACGATCATCATGTCCAGTTCGAACTTGGCCTTGAACTCGTAGAGCGTATCTTTCAGATGGGCGGCCACTTCCTGGATTTTTCGGGTCAACTCGGGCTCACGACACCGGACGCCGAACGCCCGCTCGTTGATCCAGACGTTGTCCCGGTCGTAGAAATAGGCCTCCGGCACCGTCATGCTCACGCCCGGGTCGCGGTCCAGCTTGCCGGCATACCAGTGGCTGGTGTGCTGGTAATCCCAGAGGATCTGCGCCCACTTGGCGCTCTCCAACGAGACGCCGTCCGTGCCGGAAAACCTAGTCGATATGAACCCGATGCGCTGTTCAGCCACACCCAACCTCGAACTGATGCCTTTGAACTTCCCGGGGCGGAATGCTGGCTTCCGCCGATGCGCGCAACACGAACGCGCTACTTAATAATAGTACACTCGGAAAGCTGACTCAGGTCCGTTAGCACCAAATCGGGCAAAATCCCCTCGATTCGGGCGTCTTCCGGGCGGAGGCGGAGGCTGCGGGCATCACCGGCGAACAGGGCTGTGCGCAGCGACACCTTCTGGGCCGGAAAAACGTCGTTGAGCATGTCATTGCCCACATAGAGCGTCTCGGCCGGCATAATCCGACGTTTTTCCAGTTCGGCGACGGCCATCTCGTACATGGCGGTTCCCGGTTTGGCACGATTGTACCGGTAAGAGTAGTATTGCAACCGCGGGTCGAAACCCCAGTGCTCGGCCGATTCACCCAAAAGGGCCTCGAACAGAGCCGGCGTAAAGAACTGGGCATTACTGACGATCCCCAAAACGAGTCCCGCGTCGCGAAGCGCCCTTAGACACTCTGGCAAATGGGGCATCGGCCAGCACGGGTTGGCCCTGACTTCATACTCCACGGCCAAACGCTCGACGTCGATTTGACGACCGGCCGTCGGGTCGATCGCGTGGTGCTCGGCCAGTATGTCGAGCACTTGGCGCCAAATCCGCAAGATGTCGACCTCCGGATAATCGATCCCCGCCTGCCGCGACTCGGCATGAGAGGCCTTGATGGCTCCGAAGAAATGTGCCATGCCGACCGACGGCTGTGCGGCCATGGGAACGTCCATTGCCCGCAACGCCTCGGCCAAGGCTTCCTCGCAGGCCGCTTGGCGCGCATTGCCGACCTCGCCGCTGTCGCTGATGAACAGGGTGCCATAAACGTCGAACAGCACGGCCCGAATCCCCGAAAGGGGCCGCAACACGGGCTTCTCCCCGGTCGGAATCGGCGCCAAGGGCCGAAATCGCTCGCGAAAGATCTCAGCAGCCAAACTAGCCATAGTCAAGAATCCCACGTAAACCGCTTGCGGCTTTGCAATGCGCAACGAAACCCACCAATATATAGGAATCTCGAACGAATAAACCATTCCCCCCGTATGAGTGAAAAAAAGGGGACAGGCATCGACCGGAAAAAGGCATCGACCGGAAAAAGGCATCGACCGGAAAACCGACTCTGCAGTTCCCCTGGGGGGCATTGCCATGACGCACAAAACTGATCATAATACGATTCTTCCCGGGAAGGATACCATGACCGAATCGTTTGATCCCTACTACCGCTGGCTGGGTATTTCGCCCAAGGACCAGCCGCCGAACCACTATCGGCTGCTGGGCGTTGAGCCGTTCGAGAGCGATCCCGACGTGCTCGAATCGGCCGCCGACCGGCAGATGACCCACGTCCGCACGTTCCAGACGGGCCGCCATTCGGCCGAGTCGCAGCAATTGCTCAACGAGATTGCCAGGGCCAAGCTGACGCTGCTGAACTCGTCAAAAAAGACGGTCTACGACGAGACCTTGCGTGCAACTGCCGTCGCAAGCCCGCCGTCCCATCCGCCCAAGGCCGTCGCGACGCCCGCGGCCGCGGTCCCCGGTTTCCAACCGGTCAGCAAGTCGACCGCCCGAAGTTCCCTATCGCGACGACATGCCAGACGCAAGAGGTTCCCATGGGCCCTGTTGATTTCTTTGGCGGCTGGAATGGCACTGCTCGGCGGCGTGATCTACTGGCTGACCACGCAACAAGCACCAATCGAAAACGGGCCTGTCGAGTCACCGCCGACCGAGTCCAATCCGAGCGTTTCGCAGAATCAGCCGGTCACGCCGAAAGCAGACCCGCCGGTTCCCGAGCAGAAAGAGCCAGCCGCGAAACCCGAGGATGATTCGACCAAGAGCGATCCGGCGCCGAAAAAACCAGTCAGACAACGGCCCGCGGTTTCGCGATCGGTTGACGACCGAACGGTGACCCCGGTCGATCCGCCGCCAGCGGAACCACGGCCTGTGGTTCGGCGGCGACCGCGCCAAAGAGCTCGGACCCTGGGTAGTCTGATTGGCGTGGACGCTGACGATTCACTGCCGGAAGCCGATAAACTGCCGCCGCCTTCGGCCGAAGAGCAAGAGAAGGCCGAGCAGCAGATCCGCGAGATCTTTGCCGAGGAATATCGTGCGGCCCAGAAACGTGACGGCGAGCGCCCGTTGGCCGAGATGCTCCTAACCGAGGCCCGCCAGACGACCGACGATTCACCCGCCCACTATGTGATGCTCAAGCAATCGATCCTTTATGCGTCCAAAGCCGGCGAAGTGCTGCTTGCCCGCGAGGCACAGCGGACGCTCGAAGCGTTCTACAGGATCGATATATGGCTGGCTCGCGTGGAGGCTTTGGACCGGCTGGGCCGCTCGGTCCGCACGAACGCATCGCGACGAACGCTTGCCCGAAGCGCCATGGATCTGGTCGAGCCGGCCTTGGCGGAACATCGCCACAAGGCGGCCAAGGAGATTCTGCGTATCGCGACGGCCGCCGCCGCGAAAGCCGACAACGCCGTGCTCCGCTCCGAGATCAAGGACCTGAAAGAGTTGGTTCGCATCGGCGAAAGAGAATGGAAGAAGGTCGAATCGGTTTTCAAAACGCTTGAAGAAGACGCCGACGACCCGGAGGCCAACCTGACGGTCGGAAAACATTATTGCTTCGCCCAAGCAGACTGGGCCAGCGGCCTGCCGCATCTGATCAAGGGAAGCAACGCGGCGCTGAAAGAGATGGCCCAAGCCGACCTGACCAGACCGGCCGGGCCCGCCGAGCAAGTCAAGTTGGGCAACCGCTGGTGGGATCTGGCCGAGCGGCTCAGGTCGGATGTCGAAAAGAACGGCGTCAAGGCCCGGGCCGGTTACTGGTATCGCCTGGCCCTGCCGCGGCTGAAGGGGCTTGAAAGAACTCTTTATGAAAAGCGGTTGGAAGAGGTCAAGGACCTCGACATTCCTGTCGCGGCAGATCGCCCGTTGCGGCCCGGCGACGCCTTGCCCAAAGACAAATGGATCGACCTGTTAAAATACGTCCGCTTGGATCGCGATCGGGTCGTCGGCGAGTGGGTACACGACGGCAATACGCTTTCGGTGAAGCCAGGTTACACATCGCGGATCATGGCGCCGGTGACCGTCCAGGGAAGCTACGACGTTGAATTGAGGTTCGTGCGGCGTAGCGGCAATGACGCTGTTATGGTGCACTTGCCGGTCGGATCCTCAGCCTGTTGCTTTATGCTCAGCGGCTGGGGCGGAGCAGCCGACGGCATTGACTCGATCAACGGCGAGGACGCAAGGCAGAACGCAACCGCCAGAAAACCCAGCTTAATAAGGAACGGTCAACCCTATCGCCTGCTGATCAAGGTCCGCACAGAAAAAGAAACCGTAAGCATTGAAGTTTCTGTTAACAATAAGCCTTACGTCCGTTGGGCCGGACCGCAAAGTTCTCTTACCGTGTACGGAGCATGGAGGATTCCAGACCCTGCCCGGCTCGGCTTGGGAGTCAACGAAAGCGAGGCCTCATTTGCCGACGTGCGTTTTCGCCTCGTCTCCGGCGAAGCGTCGTTGGTGGGGGCGGCACAATAATATGACCCTCAGGCAATGACCCCGGCATAAACCGGGGCTAAACCGTGAAAACTTCCACAACTCACTTCATGTGAAAGGAACTTCGAAATGACTGGTAGTATCTGGATTCTCGTTGGGCTGTTGACGCTCCTGGCGATCGTTGTGATGATGATCATCGGGATCTACAACCGGCTGGTTGCACTGCGGAATCGCTTTAAGAACGCGTTCGCACAAATCGACGTGCAACTGAAACGCCGCTACGACCTGATCCCCAATCTGGTCGAAGTGGCCAAGGGCTACATGTCGCACGAACGGGAAACGCTCGAAGCGGTCGTGCAGGCCCGAAACATGGCCGCCAGCGCCGGGCAAGCTGCCGCCGCGAACCCGGGTGATCCGACCGCCATGAAGTCGCTCGGGGCGGCCGAAGGGCAGTTGACCGGTACTTTGGGGCGATTGTTCGCCTTGGCCGAGAACTACCCCGACTTAAAGGCTAACCAGAACATGATGTCGCTGCAAGAGGAACTCGCGTCGACTGAGAACAAAGTGGCTTTCTCGCGGCAGGCCTACAACGATTCGGTGATGAGCTACAACACGGCCCGGGAAACGTTTCCCGCAGTGATCTTCGCCGGCATGTTCAACTTCCAAGAGGCCAACATGTTCGAGATCGAGGACAGCGAAGAACGCGAAGCGCCGAAGGTCTCGTTCTAGGCACAACCGTATAAAGCCGCGACCGTTGGTCGCGCCACGGACACAACAAAAGTGGTTTATCGCAGCATACGGGCGCGACCAACGGTCGCGGCTTTGTAGGGAGTAAGACCATGGACTTTTTCGAACAACAGGACATCGCCCGACGTCAGTCTGGTCGGCTGGTTTTCTATTTTATCTTGGCCGTAGTGGCGATTGTTTTGGCCATCTACTTCGTGGCACTAATCGCCCTGGGTATGGCCGGTGGTGAAGAGAATCCCTTTGCGCAGTCGCCGTTCCAGCCGGAACTGTTTCTGGCCGTGGCGGGCGGAACGCTCTGCGTGATTCTGTTGGGGAGCCTCTACAAAACGGCCCAACTCTCGGCCGGCGGCGAAACGGTGGCCCTGATGATGGGCGGACGGCTGATCAGTCAGCAAACGTCCGATATGGCCGAACGCCGCTTGTTGAACGTGGTCGAGGAGATGGCCCTGGCGTCCGGTGCGCCCGTGCCGCCGGTTTATGTGATGGACAACGAGCCGAGCATCAACGCCTTCGCGGCCGGATTCGAGCCGGGCGATGCGGTGATCGGCGTCTCTCATGGTTGCCTGGAGTATCTCAACCGCGACGAGTTGCAGGGCGTCATGGCCCACGAGTTCAGCCATCTGCTCAACGGCGACATGCGGCTGAACCTGCGTCTGGTCGGCATCCTGCACGGGATCCTCGTGATCGCCCTGATCGGCTGGTTCGTGATCCGCAGCGTCGGATACTCGAGCCACCGTTCCCGCAGCAGCAAGGACAGCGGCGGCGCCGTTATGGCTATCATGGGGATCGGGCTGGGGTTGCTGGTCATCGGCGGCGTGGGGCTGTTGTTCGGCAAGCTGATCAAGAGCGCCGTCTCCCGGCAACGCGAATACCTGGCCGACGCTTCGGCCGTGCAGTTCACCCGGCTGCCCGAAGGAATCGCCGGGGCACTTAAGAAGATCGGCGGCCGGCCGGAAACGTCGAAGATCGAGGACCCCCATGCCGAGGAGATCAGCCACATGTTCTTCGGCTCGGCGTTTGGCAGCCTCCGCAGTCATCTGTTTTCGACGCATCCGCCGCTGGTGCCGCGGATCCAACGGATCGACCCGAACTTCGACGGCAAGTTTCCCAAGAAGGTCAAGCCCGTGCGGGTGACGCCCGAGTCGCTCAAGCCTAAGCCTGAGAAGAAACCGGCTGATCCGTTTGGGGCCATGCGGGCGGGCGGACTTGGCGAAGGCATTCCGTTGGACCCCAGCGGCGTGCTCGGGCAGATCGGCGCGCCCGGCATGGAGCAACTTCTTTACGCGGCCATGATTCTCGAGACGATTCCGACGCCGGTTCGCGACTCGGCCCACGAGCCGTACGGCGCCCGGGCGGTGATCTACGCCATCTTGCTGGACCGGGACGCCGAGATCCGCGGCCGACAGATGGACGCGTTGAAGGACCATGCCGAGGAACTCTCCTTCCGCGAGACCCAGCGGCTGATCCCGTTGTTGGACGAGCTACCCGAGCAGGCCCGACTGCCGCTTCTGGAAACGACTTTTCCTGCGTTGAAGCAGCTTTCGGCCGACCAGTATGCCAAGTTTCACGAGAATGTCGAGCGGCTCATCCAAGCGGACGACAAGCTCGACCTGCTGGAATACTCAGTGCAATCGATGCTATGGAAGAACCTCGACGTCCATTTCGGCCGTGCGAAGCCCAGTAGCGTGCGTCACCGTCGGCTCGAGCCGATCTTGCCGTCGCTGGTCGATGTTCTCTCGACCTTGGCCTATGCAGGGCACGATTCGCCCGAGGAAGTGCAACGGGCGTTCGACCTCGGGATGCAAGAGACGGGCCACACCGGCACATTGCTGCCGAAATCCGACTGCTCGTTGCGAAAACTTGACGCCGCGTTGAAAACCTTATCGGAAGCGGCCCCCCAGGTTAAGAAACAGGCCCTGGCCGCCTGCGTGGGCTGCGTAGCAGCCGACGGGCAAGTCACGCCGCGCGAGAGCCAGCTAGTCCAAACCACAGCCGCCATGCTCGGCGTGCCCGTGCCGCCGATTAGGGGTTAAACCGCTACGAGTCCAGTACCACGAAAGTTTCTAGGGTGTGGTCGCTTCAGCGACCATACAATACGACCCGCACACACAACACCCCCCATGAAATCCCCCAAGAACTCCACTAATGCGTTGTCAAGTCTAAAGACACCGCAGGCACTTGCCCTGATCGGGGCCAACATGGCGCCGCTGTTGGGCGTTTGGTTCTTCGGCTGGGATGTGTTCACGATCGTGCTGCTGTATTGGCTGGAAAATGTGATCGTTGGGCTGTTTACGGTCGTCAAGATAGTGCTGGCCGGCCTTTTTTTTGTCCCGAAGGATCTCGACACGCCGGACACAAAGGCCGCCATCGGCATTGGCCGGGCGTTCACGTGTCTGTTCATGGTCCCGTTCTTCATGTTTCACTACGGCCTGTTTACGTTCGTCCATGGCGTGTTCGTGTTCGTCCTGTTTAGCGGAGGCGATAGCGTCGACAGCCCTTCGTCGCTGATTTTCGACGGTATCGGGTCCGAATTGACGCCGTCATTGTTGGCCGCGATCGGCGTGCTGGTGCTAGAACACGGTTTCCACTTCGCGCGGGATTACGTGGGTAGTCGCAAGTATCGAACCACCAACCCGATAATAGCAATGATGCGTCCCTATCCCCGAATCGTCGTGCTGCATCTGGCGATTCTCTTCGGCGCCTTACCCATATTATTGCTACAGTTGCCCAGTGCTTCGCTGGTCATCCTGATCGCTCTAAAGACGGTCCTGGACCTCGCGCTGCTGCGGTTTGGGAAATAGGGCAAGGGTCGAATGTGGTGCGAAAAAACGTCGGGCAAGCCCGACCGCTAAACGGTCAGTGAGGACGCTAAACGTCTGAGTTATCGCCTTCGGGCATGTAGAGTAGGCGGCCGCAGGATTTGCAGAACATGGGGCGGGCCAATAGGATTTCGGCACACACGTTCAGCGGGACGTGCTGGTGGCAGCCGGTGCAATACTGGTTCTCGATCAATGCCAAGGCGTCTTCACGCCGTTGACGAACCACGCGATCGTACATCTCGCGGGTCGGGCCGGACAGGTGGGTTTCGCACTCGGTCAATTCGACGCGCAGACGCTGGGCATCGGCTCGGATCAACGGCTCCTCTTGGTTGATCTCTTGCCGCACTTCCGCGGCTTTTTTCTGGGCTAGATCCAAGGCCCTTTCGGCTTCGGCGACCTGCGGTGCGAACGTTTCGATCTTTTCCCAGCCTTCGAGGATCTCGTCGTCTAGCACGCTGTTGGCCATTTCGGTGGCAGCGATCTGGTCTTTCAGTAGCTGGTATTCCCGATTGCTGTTGGCCGCGTTGAGTTTCGTCTTGAGTTCCTCGATCTTGGTCTCGCCGCCTTTAAGGGTAACCTGTTTGGCGTCGGCTCCCATGCGCATGGTCTTCTGCTGATCGCGAGCCTTTTCGAGCAGTCCTTTTTGATGCTTCACGTTGGCCTCGCCGGCCTTGATCTTCTTGGGACCGCGGTCGAGCCGGCCGTCCAGATCGGCCAACTGGCGGTGGATGCGGTGTAATGTGCGAAGTACTTCAACGCCTACGCTGTCGGAACTCATAATTTCTCAATGCGGGTAAAGGGTGGGAATCGAACGAAGGGAACAAAAAAAGCCGCCCGTCGGTTGACGGGCGGCTTGACGGTTTGCGTCGGCGTGCCAGAAGTTAGGCTGCGCGCTCGGCGAATCCGACGAGCTGTTGGCTGCGGACCGGGTGTTGCAGCTTCCGGACCGCTTTGGCCTCGATCTGCCGAACCCGTTCACGCGTGACCTTGAAGATCCGGCCCACCTCTTCCAGGGTGTACGTATACCCATCCCCAAGGCCGTATCGCAAACGGATAATCTCCCGTTCGCGATAGGTAAGCGTCTTGAGTAGGGCCTCGATCTTGTCACGCAGTAGTCCATTTCCGGCCATTTTCTCCGGCCTGGGCAACCCGTTGTCCTCGATAAACTCTCCGAAACAACTATCTTCGCTTTCTCCGACCGGTCGGTCAAGGCTTACCGGGCTGCGACCCATGGAAAGTACGCGTCGGGTTTCGTCCATGCTCAACCCGGCGGCGACGGCCGTTTCCTCGGTGGTCGGCTCGCGACCCAACTCCTGAAGCAGCTGTTTGGCCGTATTTCGCAGCTTACTAAGCACATCGATCATGTGGACCGGGATGCGAATCGTCCGGGCCTGATCGGCAATCGCTCGAGTAATGGCCTGGCGGATCCACCAGGTGGCGTAGGTCGAGAATTTATAGCCGCGGCGATATTCGTACTTATCCACGGCCCGCATCAACCCGGTATTCCCCTCCTGGATCAGGTCCAGGAAGCTTAACCCCCGATTGCGGTACTTCTTGGCAATCGAGACGACCAGCCGCAGGTTGCCGCCGGAGAGTTGTCGTTTGACATGCTCGTAGTCCTGGTACTGGCGGCGCATAATTTCGCACCGTTTTCGCAGGCCCCGCGGCGTCTCCTGGGTCATGGTCATCAGATCGCGCAGTTCGCGACGCAGGTTGGCCCGTTTGTCGCGGGTGGCCGGCGTGTCGATCAGATGGCTCAACTGTTGGCGGATTTGGTCCATCCGATCCAGTGAGTCATCCATCTGTCGCATCATCGCCTGGACCCTACGCGTCCGCAGGCTCAGTTCTTCGGTCAAGGTCAGCATCTTGCGCCGATGGCGAATGAACCGCTTGCGGACCTCGGCCCGGATATCCTCCGGCGTTCGCCGATTGATCAGCCGGTTGAAGTCCCGCTCCTTCTCTTCCGCCAGATGCTCCAGCGTTTTCAGGTTGTGCGGCATTCGAGCGAGGATCTGCTCTTTGGTGAGCCGTTCGGTCAACGAGACTTTGATCGTTCGATCGAACGGCAGGTTGCCGCGATGCACCTTATTGAGCGTCGAGAGAGTCATCCGCATCGGCAGGTTGCAACCCATCACGGTGCGGCGAAATCGTTTTCGCGTGATTTCGATTTTCTTGGCCAAGGAGATTTCTTCCTCGCGGGTAAGCAGAGGGATCTCGGCCATTTGACTCAAGTACATCCGGATCGGGTCGCTGCTGAACTTGACGACCTCCTCCGGCGCCTTGGCCTGTTCGGCGTTGCGATTGGGCAATTCGCCTTTGGCCAACGCCGGCGCTTCCTCGGCCGGTTGTTCCGCCTCGAAGAACTCGCCTTCGGGAGCCTCGCTGACTAGATCGATCCCGCGTTCTTCCAGGGAAACCAATAGATTGTCGAGCCGATAGGGATCGACTTCTTCGTCGGGCAGGTAATCGTTTACTTCGTCGTACGTCAGGTAACCTTGCGCCTTACCCTTGGCGACCAATTCTTGCATATCCTTATCGAATAGGTCCACCGCAGACTCCTTTCTTACGGGGAAAGGGATGTGATCGTCCGGCCTGCACCCGCTTGGCGGACGCCCCGGCGTCGACGATCACCCGGTCAAAGCATCTTCACCCATCCGTGGGTTTGGAAATACCTTGCCGGTTGCGCTCTTGCCGAAGAATATCCTCCAGCAGAGCGGCTTCTTGGCTGTCATCCAGCCCGCCTTCGCGCAGCGCCGTGATTTGGGTCGGGCGCTGCCTTTGTGCCTCCTTGTGTTGAAAATTCTTTACCAAGGTTTCGACGAGCGCCCGGAGATCTCCTTGACGATCTCCCTTAGCCCGCCCCTGTTCGTCGAGGTCCACCAGCAGGCTCTTCATGGCCGGCTGGTCGAACTGAAGCATCAAGCGGTCGAAATCAGGCACGACGCCCGACTCGGCCAATCGACAACATGTTTCATAAATTGCCCGCAAGGGCCCCGGCGGCATCTGCTCCGGACGAATCCCCCGGCGAACCGTAGGAAAACACTCCGGATGCTGCACGATCAGTTCCAGCAACTCGCACCAGGCCGGATCGATCGGCGCAGCCGGTTCGTCCGTGTACTCGCCCATGCTTTCGTCCACCTCAGGCATCGCGGCTTCGCGGGTCGGCGCCCGACGGCTCAAACGCCGTCGTACGGCCGTGAGTCGCTGACGAATCTCCTGCTCGTCGATCCGAAACCAGGCGGCCAACCGCTGCAAAATCTTCTGCTCGCGGAATCGGTCCTCGCCCGTAGTATCCTGCCGCAACCGCGGCGCCCGGGCAACGATCCCCACCAATCGCTCCAGCGCCTTAGTGGCGCCGTGTACGTCGTTATCAATATCCAAACCCTTGGTGGCCGACTTGACCGCATGTTCCAACGCGTCGACCGCCTCTTCGGCCAGCAGTTTCTCGAACGCCTCGGCCCCGTTGGTTTGCAGGAAATCACAAGGGTCGCTCCCCTCGGGCAAGGTGAGAATCCGCAGGTCGGCCTGCTGGGCTACGAAGAGCTCCAGCACCTCGTTGGCCCGACGCTGTCCCGCCTCGTCGCCGTCGAGCACCAGCACGATTTGGTCGGTGAAGCGTTTCAGTATGCGAATGTGCCCTTCGCCCAAGGCGGTCCCCAAAACGGCCACCGCGTTGGTGAAGCCATATTGATGGGCCACGATCACGTCGGTGTAGCCTTCCATGACCAGTGCACGGCCCGTCTTGCGCATTGCAGTGCGAGCCACGTCCAGCCCGTAGAGCAGGTTGCTCTTCGAGAACAGCGGCGTCTCGGGTGAATTGATATACTTGGCCGGGCTGGTCGAACCGCTTTCGGGCAGCACGCGGCCACCGACGCCGACCGGGCGGCCCTGCGCGTCGCGGATCGAGAACAACACCCGACCTCGGAACCGATCGTACAGCGCGCCGCCTTCGGCAGGTCGCGCGACCAGACCGATCGCCTCAATGATCTTCTCGCGCTGCGTGTTGCCCTTGAGCTGACGCAAGATCCAGTCGCGCTGGTTGGGTGCGAAGCCCAGGTGGAATTGTTCGATGCTTTCGGAAGTGATTCCGCGTTCCTGCAGATACGTGCGGGCCGGCTCGCCCTCGGGCCCGTCGAGCAGGCAGTTGTGGTATTGCCCCTCGGCCCACGCCATGGCCTTGAAGAGCGTCCGCTTGCCTTCGCCAGAGAACGAAGCCGCACTCGGATCGCCCGGCTCGGAAACGCCCGGCTCGGAAACGCCCGGCTCGGAAACGCCCAATTGGGAAGTATTTGAAACGGGACCGCCATGCGAGGAGCGATAGGGTTGCAAGGAGATGCCGGCCCGTTCGGCCAGCATTTGCATGGCCTCGCGGAATTCGACGCCCTCGATTTGCATCACGAAGCTGAAGATATCGCCCCCGATGTCGCAGACCCAGCACTTGAACGACTGCCGCTCGGGATTGACCTGCATGCTGGGCCGCGTGTCGTCATGCCAGGGGCACAGGCCCACGTAGTTGCGGCCTTGTCGGCGCAAGGGGACATGACTTCCGACGAGGTCGACGATGTCGACCGCCTGCCGAATCTGTTCTTTAGCATCCAGCGGCGATGACGTTGACACCATCGGCTCCTGCGTGGCCAAAGCGGCGAATTCCATTTCGCATTCCAATGACACAGGTCGACAAATCCGTTTGTCGTGCTATTTGCCCAAAAAGGCGGGAAAAAGCGGGGGATTTCAATCCAATTACCGCGGGACATCCCCGGCAGTGGTCGTGATTATATCCCACAGCCGAAATCGGGTCAAGCACACGCCGCAAGATCTTACGGCCGGGCGTGCTAGCCCTGCTGGCATCGAAGAGGAGAACCCGAGGAAAAGAAGCTACCGCAGCGATAATTCGCTACGTTGCCTGGCCCAAGAGGGCGGAGACCAAGCCGAACATCCCCATTTAGCCGCCGCGGCTACGCGGTGTTAGACGCCTACCCCGGCGTGGCCGCCTGGGGCTAAACGGGGAGATTTCCACAATCACGAAATGCTATCTAGAACCGGCGAACGGCAAACGAACCGTTACTGGCCAACGGGAACATGGGCTTGTTGGCCGAACTGCGGCAGATATTTCGCCCGCGACCGAGCGTCAACTCCAACCCGACCGACACGTTCCAAACCTCTTCATCCTGGCCGGAAACACCGCTGGCGCTGGGCGTGATGTAGTTGACGTTGCCAACGACCGACATCCGCTGGCTAATCGGAAAATGAGCGTCGCCGCCGAAGATCATTTCACCCGGCTCCTCGGCGACCCCCAGCCAACCGGTGATACTGTTGCCGGCGCCGAAACAGCGGTTCCAGTAGAAGTATCCCTGCGAAAACGGCTTGAATCGTTCGGGAAGCACTCGGCCGTTGCCCATGTCCAGCAGGGCCGTATCGCCGTCGTTGGGGATGTTGGCCCAGAGGCCGATCTCGCTGCTCGGCGTCAGGTCGTAGGCCAGCTTGACCCGCCATTGCGACATCCTCAAGTTGTCGAAGTAGTCGTCCTGCAACCAGTCGAACACGAACCCATATTTCAGCCGCCCTTCACCCAGCGGCACCCGCTGAGAGAGCCCCACCGTCGTGAAGCTCTGATCGCGGGTTTTGTTCCCGCTGAATTGCGTACCGTGGAAATCGCTCAGCACAACGCCCGTTCCCGCTTGAACACTGATCCCCCAACACGGCGAGAGCGGCATCCCGGCGTTTACGCCAAACTGAACTCCGAAGTTGCCGTTTTGGTTATCCAGATCCAAAGGACCCTTGAAGGCATCGACGGTGCTCAGGAAGCTCACGTGATAACCATCGGATGGCCATAACGTGTCACTCGCTCCCCAACCCATGCAACTTCCGGCCATCATGCCGAATCCCTCGGCAACCGTCTCCACTTCGTCGGCAAACATCAGGCTGGCGTCTGAGAACGCTTCGGAACCCTCGAATTCCGGGAGAGCTTCGTCGCGAAACGGGCTCTCTTCGGACGGTGCAACGGTTGGAGTATCGTCCGGCACGTCGGACGGCCTGGTATATATGATGGCTGGCGATACCTTGTCGTCGGAAATCGCCAAAAAGGTCTGGCTGGTCGCCACCACGGGCAAATCGTCAACCGACGCTTCACCCGACCTGTCCTCGACGACCGCATCGGCGGGCACATACTCCTTGTAGGACTCGATGATGATTGTGCCTTCCTCCTCGACGACACCCTCTTCGCCGACATCTGGCGGCATGACCGTCGGCGCAAGTCGCGATTGCGTCAAGGATCCCTTGAGGCGTCCCTTTTCAGCTGCCGGCAGCCAGCGGTTGGCCTTGTGGAGGATCGATCGCTCTTCCGCCGCGGTCAGTTTGCCGTCGGCCATGGCCACCACGAGTGCCGTTTGGATCTTTTGCCGACCGGTGACGATCACCCTGGCCGATTTTTGGGCCCACGCACGGCCCGATAGGCCGCTTACGGTCACGATAGCTGCCAGAAGAATCCAGCGAATCTGCCGATTGTTTCTCATACCCATTTCCCCCCTTACGAGATTGGATAGTGTGTCTTGTTGCCGGCGGAAACGAACCTCGCGCCGATTGGGTCAATTCACGGTAGGTCGCGCAAATCGATACGTTCGTCACGACCGTTACAGGTAGAATTGTCATCGGAACCGGCGCAACCGGAACTTCACGCACAACCGCTTCAACCGGTATAAATCCACAGAGCCCGACCGGACAATCGGAATAACCGGGAAGAATTGCGCAGAATACCCACATTAGCGACGTTCGCTTCGGTCGGAGAACGTCGCCTGTATAAAGCCGCGACCGTTGGTCGCGCCGGAACACGGCATAGCACCGCGTTTCCCTCGCCTTTGTTCACGATCAGCAGTCGCGGCTTTGTACGGGGCGCGACCAACGGTCGCGGCTTTATATGGACGACCGAGCGCGCCGGCGCCTCAATAGTCGTACCAGACGCCCAAACCGAGCAGTTCTTCGTCGGTGCCGAAGAATTGGGCCTGGTCGGTCTTGCCGTTGAAGTAGTGGGCCCCGACGCGGAAGAGTTGGCCCGTTCGGCCTCGCCATTGCAGGCCGCTTTGGACGGTCAACCCGCCGCCAAAATCGACCTCCTGGCGAATCCGGCCGTCGACGGCCAAGAAAGGCGCTCCGAAGCAGCCGGGCGTGTGAAGGGGGCTATATTCGACCCCGAATTGGAACTCCCAGGGCTCAGAACCCCCGTCGGTGTAGAAGGCGTAGTCGGCTTCCGCATAGAGCCGCCAATCGACCGTGGGCCGAAAGGCAAAGCCCAACTCGACGGCATCCCGTACG
>CAYYOX010000076.1:0-15609 GCA_964473065.1 uncultured Planctomycetaceae bacterium
TGCAAGGCTACGACGTCCGAGTAGCGGTTGGTCCACGGGAGCGCGTACGGCGTTCTGCAGTGGAACCAGACGGATGACAGCGCGATTACGCCCGGCCCGGCCACCGACACGTCGTTCCTGGTATTGAAGGCCGCCGACGGTCGGCCGGTTGTCGGTGCGCGTGTGGAACCATGGCATTTCAAACCATGGCATTTCAAGACGAAAGCGGCCTACGAGATTGTGCCCGAGGAAGCACGCCAGTTGATTGGCGACATGACCGACGCGCATGGTCGTGCCCGGCTGCCCGGCATGCGGCGAGAAGGTTTTCTCACCGTACGGGTCACGGCTAAGGGTTTCGGCGTGCAAAGCCTCGAGTTGCGTGAGAATCAGCCGGCCCAACGCACGATCCACTTGCAGCCCGCGGGCCGAGTGGAAGGCCGCCTAACTGCCGAGCGACCCGAATGGGTTCGCGGCGTAACGATCCTTCTTGACGGAAAGCACCCCTTGGAGGCACCCGTTGACCCGGCGCCCGGGCCGCGCACGAAAGGTCATGCCCTGGTGTTCTCCGACGCCCAGGGCAAGTTCGTCGTCCCGGAAATCGCCATGGATTTCGTGCGAGTCCATACGATCGTCGACCAAGCGCTCCCGGTTCGACCCCGTTTGCGGAAGAACATTCGCGTGTCTGCCGGCGAAACCACGACGGTCAACATTCCGCTCGAGCCGGCCGTGCACGTTCGCGGAGTGATCCGCGTGAAGGGCACCGGTGAACCGCTTGGCAACGCGAGGATCCACATTGGGTATGGGCGGCCAGCCGAGGGAGACATGGTCGTCAGCAACGAAGACGGTAAGTTCGAGACGTACGTTCTCGCCGGCGAAGCCTATCAGCAGGTCATCGCCATGCCGGGGGACTTCATCCAACTGGACGGTGGGTTCAGCGATCGCTTCAATGTGCCGGCGGTCGCAGATCACTTCGACCTTCCGCCTATTGAAGTGGTACGCGCTCATTCGATCCAAGGGCGCGTGATCGACAAAAACAACCGACCGGTCGCCGATCTCAAAATCAGTGGAGAGACGGCGAAACGTGCATACGGGTTTGCTACGTCCGACAAAGACGGTCGCTTCACTATGACGCGAGTGCCACCGAAGGCTGAACTAGAATTCATTGGATTCTCTAAGAAGATCGGTGGTGAGCGGATGTTTGCGCTCTCGAGTCTGGGTGACGGGCGGATGTTTGAGCTTTTGATCGTGCAAGCCGATCCCCTTGTTCTCCGGGTGGGTGACCCGAGGGACCCTAGAGGCGAACCGCCGCCGCCGTCACCGCCTAGAATAGATGTCGCCTTTCTGTTCGACTACGAGCCGACCATCACGGTTCCTGACCGCGTGCATCGGAAGGACCTGACGGATCACATTTCGTTGGGACTTAGTGGGAAGAGGATTACCGACGCCGAGTTGGCGCCCTTGAAGCGACTGACGAGGCTCAGTTCGCTGAGCATTTCGCACACTAGCATCACGCCCGCGGGATTGGTTCATCTGAAGGAAATCGAGAATCTAACGGACCTTGGTCTCCACGGTCCCGCGATCACCGATGAATGGCTTGAGGGGATCAAGGAGTTGACCAAGTTGGAGCGGCTGTCGCTGCGCTATACTCAGATTACCGATGCTGGGTTGATGCATCTGAGAAGTTTGGCCAATCTCAAACATCTGGATATCACGCACGCAGGAGTCGGTGATGTCGGACTCGAACACCTTCAGGGCCTAACCAACTTGGAGATGCTCACACTCAGGGACATTCTAGTCCGTGACGCCGGCCTGGAGTCTCTTAAGGGGTTCACGAAACTTGAGTCCCTCTACCTTACGTTACCACATGTCCGCGGCAAAGGATTGGTCCACCTTCTGGAGTTGGAGAATCTCCGTGAATTGCAGTTTACCGGACATGCTGCAACCAACGAGTGGTTGCGACACGTTGAGCCCTTGCGTAACGTCCAGTGGCTGGATCTTAATGGCACGAATGTCACCGGTGCCGGGCTCTCGTACATCACGAACTGGGCGAAATTGCGGCAGCTCTACTTGAACCGCAATCCCATTGGTGACGACGGGCTGGTTCACCTCGAGAAGCTACCGTTGCTGGACACGGTGGAAATGCGAAGGACACGAGTTACCACCAAAGGAGTCGAGAAGCTCCGACAAATCCTCTCTGACACGGGTATATCGCATTAACCCGGATTATTCGTGGACCGCCGACGTGTAGCGCTGCGGCTGTTCCTGGAATCGGGCCAAGGTGTCGGGGCTGGAGAACATGTAGAGCCGCTCTTCGTACGTCACACAGTAGTCGGTTTGTCCCTTGACCTGGCGTTGGTCTTCGACCAGCAAGACCGGATCGAACCCGGCATACCTTGGCGCAAAGCGGCTCGGATCCTCCAGGAAGGCCTGTTGTTGCTGCCGGCCGGCAAACACGTAGGTCCGCCCCTGATAGGTCGCCGTAAACGCCTTGTCGCCGGGTATCCATTGCTCGTGCGTGCTTAGCTCGACCGGGCAAAAACCGGCCAACGCGTTGGGCAGGATTTCGTGGTGTACGGCAGGTTCTACTCGGTTGAAACTCTCCGGCAGCGGGGCTTCGGGTTTATCGGAAACCGAGGTCGGGGATGGAACAAACGCCGTCTTGCGCACCGCATGGCTCACCGTGGATAAGGTGGCGGCGGCGGCCCGAGGCGTATCGCCTCGGAAACCCGGATGCAAGGCCCCTATCCAATCGACTCGAAGCGTCTTGGCCGCTTGCTCCTCTTCGGCCGGCTTGTCTTCCGAGGCGTTCGGAATCTCCGGTTCCTTGAGCTCGGGCTCTTTTGGTTCGTTTTGCGCCAAGGGCGATTCGGGTTTTAGTGGCTTGGGATCGTCGCCTTGCGGCAGATCCTTGGGCTTTTCGGCGAGCGGTCGCGTGGCTGCCTTTGGCATGGTTGCCCCTTCGCCCGGGATCGAAGGTTCGCCGAAGGGCGGTTCCAGCGGCGCGGAATCGTCGGGATCCAACGGCAAAGCGGGCGGCTCCTCGCGGGGGATCGGCACACTCGGCGTGCTCGGTTCCTTCATCAGATTGTCGGGCATCAGATTGTCGGGCAGTGTGGGCAATATCGAGTCTTGCGCGGGCGGAATCACCGGCGGCAAGATTCCCCCTTCGGCCGAAGGTTCAATGATCGGCGGCTCCACGGGTGGGATGAGTTCTTCGGACGGCAGCCGGGGTCGTGGAAACTGCCGGGACGGCTCGGTCGGCTTGGGAGTCGCCAATTGTTCGATGCTCTTGGGCGTCGGGATGACTTCTGCGCCGATCGACTGGGGAAACACGATATCCGACCGCGACTCGCCCGGCCACTGGCGCCAGACGGTCCGAAAGTAGCCGAACTCGGCCACGTTGGGGATACACGGTTTGCAACCGCATGGACTATTGGGATGCCTCATGCACGATTCGGCCCAAGCCGCATCACCGAAGGCAAACAGCCCCAGCACCAACGTGCTTAATCCCCACCCTACCGCGTACGTCAAACGATTCGATTTAGCCATCAGCTTACCCCCTTTTGTCCGAGCTCTTCGCTCAGCAAGGAATTCGGTTTCGGTTCTCTTCAACGTAGGATTATGAAAGGTATTTGTTTGTTGTCCATGGTTCCCAACCCGGGAAACGGCGGCTCTGGAAACGGCGGCGGCGTCCTCGGGTCAGGCTACGAGGTTTATCGACGAGTCAGGTTGAAGCTCCGTCCCGTCGTCTGCATACTGCGTGCGGTCGAAACGCCAAACGAGCTGAAGCCGAGCAGCCGTTCGAGCGGCGCCGTTACCTTGTTAATGAAGTTGGTCAGTGCAATCGTGCTGTTATCGGCAACGAAGATCCGATCGTCCGGCATGATCTGGTAGTTCGTTGCCGTCCCGCCACCCTGGGCAATGGCGTCCCAGTCGACGTTCAGGATCTGTTCGTAGCCGAACCCCTCAGGGGCCGGTCGAGCGATCCAGATGTTCTTGCTGGATACTTGCGACAGGCCGCCAATGTTGGTGATCGCATCCAAGACGGTCTCGTTTCCGGTAAACGGAATCCGCACGATGTTATCCCCCACGCCGGCCCCGGCCGTGATCACGTAGTAGACCTTACTATTGAAGGCGAGTATGCTCAGGGCCACTTCCGGCGAATCGAAGTATTGCGAGAGGTGCTTCTCGATCAGGGCCTTGCTTTGGGCCAATGTCTTGCCGGTCACGTGTATCGAACCATACTGGCGCAAATTGATCGTCCCGTCGGGTCCGACCAAATACTCGCCCGTGATCGGCTGCGTGCCGGACGATCGGGCCAACTTGACCGACACTACCGGCTCCGCAAGGAATTGTCGCAAGTGCTTGTCAATCACCTTTTCGGCCTCGTCGACAGTCATCCCGATTACGCGAACCGACCCGTAGTACGGTCCGAGGATCACCGTTCCTTCGGCCTCGACCAGATAGTAGCTGTTGATCGGATATTCCGCGATCGCGCCGACGACCTGGATCTGCAGCACGTCGTAAGCCTCGGCCCGATAGGGCGGAAGCGGAACTTGCTTGAGCATCTCCAACTGCAATACGTCGGGCGGTTCGAGCCGGTAGGCCGGCATGGAAATCATCGACAACTCACGCGGCGGCTCTTGCTCCGAGGAGACCGGCTGCTGAAGCGACTGATCGTAAAAATCGATCGTCTGGCAACCGGCCGATCCGATCGCAGCCAACGCCGCAATCACGATCCACGCAAGCGTCCGAACGGTGGGGCGGACTTCGCTCATCGTTTGTCTTTCCTAAATGAACACCACCGAGTGGACGCCGGAACCCTCCCGACCACGACGGTCCAGAGCAATTCCCGGTTATGGCTCGGCAATAAACGGCAGACAAAGGGAATTTGGGGGAAATACGCGGGACGGGAAGTCGCCGCTACGCAGGAGCCCTCAAAGTTCCCCTAGTCAACGCTGTCGGACTAATCGGCAAAGTCCACCACCGACTTGAGGCGCTCCCGTAATTCCACCACGAAGAGGGGGTGAAGGAGCCGTTTATCGGCCAGTTCGTGTCATTTATATAAAGCCGCGACCGTTGGTCGCGAACAATGGCGAGGGAAACGCGGTGCAAGCGGTGCAAGCAGTGCTAGGGCGCGACCAACGGTCGCGGCTTTTTACACGTTACGCCTAATTGAACCGTATTGGGGCCGGGCAAATGGCCGTTGACGCGCTGATCGAGTCTCACTAGGATTCCGCTGCGTAATCGGTTACGGCGATGTCGGCGGGGGACGGACTTCAGCCTCGGTAGATGCCTGTGCAAAAAAAAAGACGCACGATCCTGCTGGTCAGTTTGGCCGCACTGACCGTTCTTGCTTTGGGCCTCTTGGCTGCCTACTGGGCATCCCAGCAAGTGCCCGACTTCTACGCTGAAGCGATCCGGATCGATACGGTGACCCAGCGCGACGACAGCGACGAGATGCTCCGCCAGTCCCTGGCGCTGGGGAGTGATGTCCGCCGCGCGGGGCAATGGCAGGCCCTGTTCACCGACCGGCAATTGAACGCCTACCTGGCCGTCGGTCTGGTCGAGAAGCATCCGGAGGTCCTGCCCAAGGAAATCCGAGACCCGCGGATTGCGATTCGGCCCGATTCGGTGGTCTTCGCCTGCCGCTTGCGGCAAGGCCGCGTCGACAGCGTGGTCAGCCTGACCGTGGAGCCGTCCTTGCCCGAGCCGGGGGTGCTGGCGTTGAGGATTCGCAGCGCCCGGGCCGGCACGCTGCCGTTGCCGCTGGGTAAGACGCTGGATCACATTTCTGAGGCCGCACGTCGTAGCGGCGTGGCGCTGCGCTGGCAACAGGCCGACGGAGATCCGGTGGCCCTGATTCGACTATCTTCTTTGGTCGAGGCCGAGGGAAAGTCGTGGCAACTCGAAACGCTCCGACTAGGGCAAGGAGAAATCTATGTCGGTGGAACCACCGAAAGTCGGGACCCCGACGAGTTGTGAAGACAGAATGACTGTTCAGCGGTTGGCACACTACGATCCGTGGATCGTTAGGCGCCATTGCTGGGGATCGTCCGCGAGTTGCCCCAGCGTGACGCGTCCGGTCAGCTTCTCGCCGCGGAAGTCGACCACCCATTGCGTCTCTTCCTGGCGAACGATCTGATAAGAGCCATGATCCCATCGAGTCACCGTGCCGCGATCACCGGAGACGGGGCCTTCGTAGTCCAAATACATCGGGCGGTGGTCGGGTAACCGGCGGCAGGTCATCTCCACGCCCGGTTCCGGCGGCTGCGGCAACGACCACGCCCGCAGCACGTCACCTGATTCCAACAACAGGTCCCAATGCAACCCCTGCGGACTCTCGTGACGAAGAACGGCGAAACGCATAGCAGTGGTTAGTGGTTGGTGGTTAGTGGATAGTGGATAGTATCGGACTTTTGCAAATTGGTCCCCTCTCCCTCTGGGAGAGGGTTAGGGTGAGGGTTTGCGTGTGTTTTCTAGGCCCTCACCCCCGGCCCCTCTCCCAAAGGGAGAGGGGAGATTGAATTCGCGTTTTGCAAAAGTCCGGTTAGTATTTGGCAGCTGATTAACTAGGTCGCGCGACAAAGCTTCTTTCTTCCCACTAACCACCAACCACTATCCACTACCAACTACTTCCGTCGTCGTTTCGGCAGTGGCGCCTTGCGGCAGGTCGGGGCTGGTGACCGTGACGCGCAGGCTGACTTGGCCGCGCTGTCGGGCCGTGACGCGGACGCGGTAGGTCACCGTTTGGCCGGGCGAGATCTCGGGAAGCGGAGCGAAGCGCACCGTTTGCTCGTCAACCGTGGCCGACGTGGGACCGTCGGAGCCGATCCGATCGGGTGTCATTTCCGTCGGCACTGTGGCCACGAGCGTGGCTTGGTGGATCGAAGACGTGCCGTTATTGGTCATGCGGATTTCGTATGTCAGTCCCTTGCCGATGGATACCGGATCGCGCCAGTCGGCGACCGTAACGCTCAACTGCCCGGTCGTCGCGTGAATGGCAAGACACGCTTCGTCTTCGGCCAAGGTCCCTTGGGCGTCGGAAATGACCACGCGGTTGCACGCCCGGGCGTTGGCCGTGCGACATGTACACACGACTTCGAACTGGCTCGTCTCGCCGGGAGCCAGCGAGTCGATCGTCCAAGCCAGATCGTTGCCTTCCAGGCGGTATCCTTCGGTCGCATGGTCCGGTCGCAGCGACGCATCGTATCGGTCGGTCACTTTCAGATTACTCAGCCGTGTATCGCCCGTGTTGGTCACGTCGATCGTGAAACGAAGCTCCTGCCCCACGCGCCGGCTGGGGTTCTCGGCATCCTCGCCCGGGGCCGTGGCCACCGACTTCTTGACCGACACGCTCGGACGCCCAGTCGAGGGTTGCGTTTGCGGTTGAGTCGACTGTTCGACGGCCGTAACACAACCTTCGGCCGTCGACTTGATTTTCCCCGGGCCGGTGACCTCGACCGTATGGCAAAGTCGTCCTGCTCGAGTCACGCGAAACGTGACGCTCACCTCTCGCGATTGGCCCGGGCCAAGTTCACCCAGTTCGCGTTCGATCGGGCTGGCGGCCACGGCGTGTTCCAAGCCCGCACCGAAACGGTCCTTCAGCAACAGATCCTTTAGCGCCACCTGCGAACGATTGGTCACCACGATTCGGAACGCGGCCTCGCCGCCAACGGTGGCTTGACTCGGGCCGGTTACGCGAACGTCGATCGACGGCGTGGTGACGGTGGTTACCGCACAATCGCTAGCCTTCAGTCCGTCGGCCGCCGTCACGTCAGCACAATTGGTGATGCTTCCTTGTTGCGTCACGCGACACGTCAACGCGAACGAGCGGCTTTCACCCGGCCCCAGTCGACCGATTCGCCATTGGAGCTTTCGACCGCTGAGTTGGGCCGCGGGCGAACTCTCGATATGCGTCAGGGCTGCCGGCAAGGCGTCGTTGAGCACCACGTCCTCGGCCGCCATGCCGCCGGGGTTGGATACCTCGATGCGATATTCGACCGTGCTACCCAGCGCGGCCACGGCGGGGCCCGTCTTGCGGATGGCCAAGTCGGCGGCCGTCCACGTCTTGGTGGTCGTGCCGCTGCCGACGACCAGTTGTCGGCCTTGGGTTCCGCCTAGCCCGGCCGGGCGAATGACTTGGATGTTGATCGTGTTGATACCCGGCCGCGGTTCCTTTTGGAACAGTTCGACGGCTGCCTGCCCGGCCTCGTTGGTAACGACCTCGATCGACGTCGCTCCGTCGGGCGCGAAACCGGCCGGCGGCCCGTCGGCAATCTCGTATCGCACCCGCCAACCCGGAGAGGGACACTGGTTCGAGTGGCGCAGCACGGTGGTCGTCATCACGTGTCGGGTGCCGGCCGGATTGATGGCCGGCGGGGGGAAACTCCATTGCGCGTCGACCCAGTGGATCGTGGCGTTTCTCATGCGACCGTCCCAAGGATGCACCTCGGGCGCGTAGACCGACACATGGCTGCTTCCCTCGACCGGCGAGGTGACGGTAATCCACCCCTGCCCGGCGAGAACGCAGACGTCGTCCGCGGTGGTCGGCGTGCCGCGGTCCAGATGGAGATATTGGCGCGAGGTGCTGCCGACGGCGAAGGTGTTGTCGATCTTTCGCGGCCGGTTGAAATCCCCCAGCAGGAAATCGACCGGTCCGTTTTTCCCGACCGCCACAAAATGGCCCACCCCGCCGGACGAAAGCGACCATTCCAAGCGACGATTCGTTCGCAAGTAATTGTCGGGACCGCGAACGCCGGCAATCAACACGACCTCGCTGCCGACCGGGGCGACCGTGGTCTTTGGCGAAAGCGTAACGGCTACGTCGTCATCGTCATTCGGCGGCTGGACGCTCGGTTCGAAGCCGAAATCCGGGTTGGCGGCGACGGGCTCTTGGATAAAGAACTGCTCGCCGGTCGGATCGATCCGAGGCATTCCGCTATAGGCGCAACCGGAGACTATCAGCGCGCATAGCAGGAGCGTGCTGATTATTGCGAGATTCCTTGCTCCCTGACGCCACATGGCCCAATCCTCGACCTGACGGCCTCTTCACGATCCGCTCGGTATACTACTCCACTATGAAAAGATTACCACGCAATTGGGTAATATGGGGATATTTTTCAACATCGAATGTTGCAAGAAGGCAACGCGGCGGCACAACCGGCACAGCCCCTTCAACCGGGACCCAAAGCCTGTGATGTGCAGCCGTGCCCAAATGGCATTTCGTGATTCAGGGAATCCTCGTAGGGTGGGTCGAGCAGCGAAGACCCACGCGTCAACTTTACCGCCTACTGCTTACTGATTCGCGTGGGTCTTCGCTGCTCGACCCACCCTACATGTGTGAAGAAGCCCGAACTACCGGTTGCTGAAGATGCCGGTGGCGTACCAGACGCCGTTGGGGCCGCGTTGCATGTCGTAGCCGTAGAAGTCGTGCTGCGATCGGATCTTGCGCCAATGGCCCGACGAGTGGCGCCAGCATCCCACGCAATCGATGGCCGCGTCGAGCATACTCTCACCCGGCCAGCTCTCGGCACAGACCTCGCTGGCGGTTAGCCCCATGGGCATCTTGCCGTTGATCTGATGGAATCGCGATTCCCATTGATGGTGGCCCTGATGTCGGACGCGAGCCTGATGCGCCGAATGTTTTTCCGCTTCGCGAAGTAGCGTGGGATGAATTTCTCCGTCGGTACTCTTGGGATGCTCGCGGTGGATCCGTATGGCGTAGATGATCGTTCGCTGAGTCAGCGTGCCGGGCGGAAGTTCCAAGATCGTGACCATCTGTTGCGAGGTGTACGAGAAGCGTCTGGTCACGGGAAACGTGCTGACCACGTCGCCGAAATACTGGGTCTCCTGCTCGACGAAATCCAGAACGACCACCCCCGGTTCGCCACGCATTTCCGCGAGCTTCGGATGGTTGATCGCCGGGAGCGTCTTGCCCTTGAACGTAATTGGCGTGTTCAACCTCAGGCGCAGGCACACGTAATCGGCCAACCTCTCTTGCACGGAAGGATGGCCCAAGGTTCCCGTCTCGAAACGCCGACAGAACATGAACCTTCGAGGGTTGTGCAGATAGACGAGCAGCCTCTTGTGCTCGCGCCGCGCCTGCTCGACGGCCTGATCGAAGTCCCAGTGCCAGTAGGTTACGCCAGCTTGTTGCTCTCTTTCTCTGTTTCCGGCCCCGCCGTTAGGCACCTCGCCAAGCATCTCTTCCGGCAAGGTTCGTTGGGCATAGGCTTCTCGACGCTCTGCCGGCGATCCGGCCGGCAAGTTGAAGATGACCAGCAATTGCCGGGCCGAGTAGCAGCGATCCCGCGTAAACGGAAATGTGTTAACTACGGACCCGAAGTAGGTCGCGCCGCGGCTGGCGAAGTCCAAGACGGCAATCCCCTGTTCCCCCTGGAGCCCGCGAAAGCTCGAGTGTTCCATCAGGGCCAACTTCCCGCCGCGCGAGGGAATCTGCACGTCGACCGGCAAGCGGACGCAAACCATCTCTTGCAGTTTCTCGACCACGGCCGGATCGACCAGACTGATCATCTCGAACGTATCGCGCAGACCGCTTTCCCTCGGCTCATAGAAAAAGACAAACATCATCTTGCCCTGCTGCTTGGCCTGATCGATGGCCTGGGCGTAGTCGGTTTGCCAGGTGATTTTCTGGGGCGGCTTATCGGCGATAAGTTCAGCCGCAAGGAGTCCCGTCGCGGAAAAAGCTGCCAGCAAACTGAAGGACGTGATTAGTGCGGATTGGGCGCATTTGCAGAATCGGCGCATTGGCTCTCCTCGGAAGTTGAGCAGTCAGGGTGTCGTTCCGGCCGAGCAACGACCGGTGTGCCGTCCGTGAAGAGGTTGATCCGAAGCTCCAGCTACGGATTCGCGTTCAATAGGACTGAAGGCAGCCGCGGGCAATCAGAGGAATCCACCGGGGATTCTCACGCTCGTGGTTGCCGTCTCTGGGCGGGTGTTAGGTGGGGTTGGATATCTCTAGGGATTCGCCGGGAAGCTTGTTTCTCTGGTCTGGAGGCTCTTGCTGGCAAAGCTCGTGTTGTTCAAAAGTGCCCGACTTGGTAAACTACATGTGTTAAGGTGAATTTGCTGGTTTTTCGACCGCTGTCTATTCATGCTGTGCATTCACCACAGAACACCTAATCTACTCAACGCAGAAATTGATGTCTACCTCCCTGGTAGGCAGGAAATAACCTACCCAAAAAGGGGGATCACATGATGTTTGCTCGTTTACCCGCGGCGTACGCTGTACTACTTGCCGTAACACTTTGCTGCAACACGACTTGCAGCGGACAAGAGACGGCCGGTCTGCCCGAGATGTGTCGCGAAGCTAAGGAAACTTTCCGTCCGCTAAGCGAAACCGACCTGCAGCAGGCCAAGCAACTGCTGATCCAAGCGGTCGATCGGCTCGAACAAAGGCTCGCCGAGGACGGTCCCAACGGGGCTGCCTGGCAGAAATACATCCGATGGGAGAGCTTGGCTGCCCAACTGGATAGCGAAGATACGGCCGATCTGACCGAGTTGGATGCGGTCTACAAGCGTTTGGCCGCCGCCCACGAGGGACTCGGGCTGGTTTGGTTTATCGATGTTCGCCAGGCTTTGCGGCAGTATTTGGTGGTGGCCCGATCGATCGGCAACGCCCAATTGGAGGCCGGCTACCAAGGTTTAATGGATACGCTGGCCGACCGCCTGCAAGCCTATGCCGATGCGCCGAGCTCGAACGGGGCCCTGGTAATCACCGAGGCTGTCCGTTGGCTGCAAGATGCCCAGCAGGCGCCTGAGCTGCTCGAAGCCATCGCAGAACACCTGACCCAGCCGAACTTGTTCCTGAAGGTTTCGGCCGAGGTGATCGATGCGGGTGTCGGCGAGCCGGTGGATGACACGATGCCGATTCGCGACGTTATCTTGGATACGAACATTTATGGCACCGGGCATACGGTCGGGCAGACGCACGTGGAACTGTTTCCCGACACGCAGCGCGGTGTGATCGATACGATTCTGCTGGCAGCGACGCAATCGAAACAGATCGGTTACCACGGACCGGTGCGCATCTACAGCCGCGGCACAACCCGCATCGGCGCACGGAAGCGGCTCTGGATCGACGCCGATGGATTGCACTCTTTTCCGGCCGTTTCCAACGCGGTGACCGACACGACCATTACCTCGATCCGTGCGAAGCGAAGCGGCGGGCTGATTGAAAAGATTGCTTGGAAGCAGGTGGGTAAACAGAAAGCCCAAGCCCAGCGGATTGCCGGCCGACATGCCGAGCAACGCGTCAACGAACGGGTCGACCAGCAGGCGGACGAAATGCTGGCTAAGGCGAACGAAGCCATTGTCGACAAGTTCCGGCGTCCGTTGCTCCAGCGCAGGTTATTCCCGCAGCAGCTTCAATTCAGCACCACGAAAGAAGCCCTGCAAGTTGTCGCTTTGCAGGCGGCGCCCGATCAATTGGCCGCGCCGTCAGCGCCCCCGGCATCAACACCGGAGGCCGATTTGGCCTTGCAAGTACACGAGTCGATGATCAACAATCTGGCAGCCCGTGCGTTGGGGGGAAGGATGCTTCGCGAAGAGTCGTTGCAGGCCGTCGTGACCGACCTGCTAGGAGAGCTGCCCGAGCGGATGCAAACCCCCGAGGACGAACCGCCTTGGGCCATCACCTTTGCCCGCCGATTGCCGGTCTCCGTGCGTTTCGCCGACGATGCATTCACGGTGATGATCCGCGGGCGTCGTTTTTACAAGGGCGAAGACCGCCACCCGGGCATGAACATCACGGTCACGTACAAGATCGTCGAGGCCGAGCAGGGTTTCAAGGCCGTCCGGCAAGGCGGCGTGGAAGTGCTTCCGCCAGGATTCGATCCCGACGGAGATAAGCAACTTTCCACCAGTCAGGTCATCATCAGGAAACTGTTACAACGCCGATTCGAGGACCTTTTCCAGGAAGAGTTGATCGGGCAAGGCCTGGAGTTACCGGGCAAATTGGCTCAGGCCGGCAAGATGATGCCCGTGACGCTGGTCTGCCGAGACGGCTGGCTCAGCGTGGCCTGGAAATCGACCCCAAACCAATCGGATACCGCCAAAGCCCGCTAGCGGCTACAATAACCTATTGTCCTGACGTATTCATGTGACGGGAATCCTATCATGAGCCAGTCTGTCGATATCTCTTTCGATTGTTTGCCGCTTCGGTCCGTGGGTCGATTCGAGGTGCCGGTCGACAGCTCGCCGGAACATCAGGCCTTATGCACGCGGATCAAGCGGGCGGCCGACAAACACGGACTGCACAATACGTACTATCTCTACCGGGCCAAGTGCGTCTTCCACCTGACCAACGATCCCGAGATCGGCATGATCGGCCTGCACTTCGAGGGCGCCGTCTTGACCGACGCCGACGACAACAAGACGATCGCCTGCGACCTGACGACCAGCCTGGACGGCGAAACGTGTGATTGGCTGACCGAACCGGTGGTCGAGTGGTTCTCCGAGGCGGTCGGCCGGGCCGTGCAGGTCGAATTCGACCGCTACATGGCCGCCGGCGACCTCGGCAAGACGGTCGCCCGACTCGAGCAGCTACAAGCCGCCAGCGACGAACAGGGCGGTTTCATGGGCATGGGGCTATAATCCACGAGCGTCATGCTCGCAGGGCGCGTCGTTTTGTTACCTCTCGTTACGTCGGGCGGTCGCCAGTTTTGAATCGCCGTGCAGCAACCCGGACTTTTTGAGCATCGCCACGATAGCGACCACATGCCCATGCTGCCGCACGTCGGTGTTCTGCGGCTCGACGATAGCCATCGATGCGGGCTGCGGAGGGCCTCGATCGTTTTCTCAGGCAACGAAGAAAGGTTGCCGACGGTTCGTTTTATGGTTTTGCCATTTTCGCGCCAAGACTCTCGCACTACACGTAACCGCTTATGACCAAAGGAGATGCAGCAACGCCACGACGAAAGTCAGCTACAAGTTCGGGGCAGTCTGGACGCGGCCCGTTAGGCACGGTTATGATGGAAAGTGTGTTTACACTGCACTGCAAAGCCGCAAGCGGCTCGGGTTTGGAGGGAAGTTGCTGATGAGCAAGAAGTTGTTACCCGTATTGGCCCTGCTTGTATCCTGGTTGTCCATAAACCCAGCGGTCGCCGACCCGGCCCGGGAAGCCGTCGAGGCCGATTGGGGTCGGCAGGAAGCCTTCGAGCGACGATCGTTCGAGTCGCCCGAAGCCCTCGACGCGATCCTTGCCCGAGGTCGGGCGCTGGTCGATGACTTGCGTGAACTGGGCGCCGAAAAGGTCGCCGCGGCGGGCGAAGCAAAGCTCGACGACTCGGCCGCCAAGGCAAAAAGCGTCGATCCGCAAGGCCGACGAGAACTCTACCTTCAGACCCGATGGACCGTGCGGGAGCTGGCGCTGAAGAACCCGCTGTTGGACTTCGATCAGGTGCTGTTCGTTCGCCGCCATTGGCCGAGCATTGGTCATCAGTGTGCCCATCGCGTGGGCGAATCGCAGCGGCCCGGCGCCGATTTGTGTGTGCTCACCGGCTTGAAGCCTGACGGAAGCGTCCGCCGCCTGACTGAAGGCCAACTCACACCCGGCGGCATCGGGCGGCCTGATCTTTCCTTTGACGCCAAACGCATCGTCTTCCCCTACGCCGCGCCGCGACCGGAACCGACCAACTACGCCATCGGCGTGCCCGGCGCGCGGGGCGGGCTTTGTCTGATGTACGACCTTTACGAGATCGGCGTCGACGGGTCGGGGCTGCGGCAAGTGATCGACGAACCTTGTGCAGAAGACACAGAGCCGTGCTATTTGCCGGATGGGCGGGTCGCGTTCACCTCGTCCCGGTCCGACCGGTTCGTACAGTGCGGCGATTGGGCCCTGGCTTGCGGCATGTTCACGGTCGAGACGGACGGCTCCGACGTGCGGCGGATCACCGAGCCGAAGGAGGGTGAGTTCTATCCCAGCATGCTCGCCGACGGGCGGATCATCTACACGCGTTGGGATTACGTGATGAAGCCGTTCAACAAGATCCAGCAGCTTTGGACCGTCTATCCCGATGGCACCCGGGCTCAATTGGTTTATGGCGACCATTACACGTTCACCGACGGACCGATCGGGTTCTTCGAGGCGCGACAGATTCCAGGCACGACGCGGATCGTCTGCACGGCCGGGGCCCATCACAACACGTGTGCCGGACCGATCGTGATCGTCGACCTGGCCAAAAATCGCGGCGGGCCCGACGGCTTGGTGCGGATCACCCCGGGCGTCGGTTATCCGGAATGTCCGACCGCTTACAGCGGATCGCACGGCTGGTACAGCTCGCCCTATCCGCTCTCCGAGAAGCACTTCCTGGTCAGCTTTTCGCCGGAGAAATCGGACAACGCGACCAAGGGATACGGTCTGTATCTGCTCGACACACACGGCAACCTCGAGTTGATCTACCGCGACCCGGACTTCTCCTGCTACAGCCCGATCCCCGTCCGCCCGCGACCGCTGCCGCATACGCTGCCCGAGATGGTCCGCGGGCAAGAGCCCGACGCGCCGGGCGTGATTACTGTGGCCGACGTGTATCAAGGCCTGCCGGACCTGCCTCGAGGGCCGGCCAAGTACCTGCGGATCCTCCAATCCACGCGCAACCCGCGCCAACG
>CAYYOX010000077.1:0-15530 GCA_964473065.1 uncultured Planctomycetaceae bacterium
TTCTCGCCCTGCTAGGCACCGGCCTGTTCGGCGACGGGACCTATCCCGACTCCGCGGCAGCCGCTGCCGCGGGAGCCGGAGTCAAACTGGTTGTTACCGGCGATGGCCTGGTGATCGACACCAACGGCGCCACGCTGACCGGCTTTGTGGTGAGTTCCGAATCCGGGATCCTCACCGGTGACGATGCCGCCAACCTCGGCCTGTTCCAAGAGGACACCGACGCGGAAATCAGCGGCACGTTCGCCATGTCGCTCAACGGTGAGCACGGGCTAGGTGACGTGATCGGCCAGACCGACGTGGACCTGGGCGGCGACCTGAGCTTGGCCTACACCATCGCCGGCGTGCCGGGTGTGTTCACCGCCAGCGTCGTGGTACCCGAGCCGGGGACGATCGTCATGTTGCTGGGCAGCCTGATCGGTTTGCTGATTTGGCGACGTCGCCGCGTTGCGTAACCGCAAAGTTCAAACTCTCCCAAAGCCCACGGGTTGCAACCCGTGGGCTTTTTTTTCGCGCTGTGGCCCAAAATCGCTGTGCTTGAGGGCTGGGGATCGGTAGGAGTGTCGGGTATACTCTCTTTCGTACTTCCCGAAACACCACACATAATTACGGCCGCGAGGACATCTTATCAGGTCATCAGAGTCTGAACCTGACGACCTTCGGCGTCATTTTCGCCTTGAGGTATGCACGAGATGAAGGACCACCAGAAGACCAAGAGCCAACTCGTAGACGAATTGACCGATCTGCGCCGGCAGTTGGAATCGTCCGAGGTCCAGCAGAAGCGGCTGGCGGAGCAACTCGAGCAGATCCTCGATTATTCCCCCGTCTTGCTGACCGTCGCCGGTCTGGACGGCCATTTCAAACAGGTGAATTCGGCGTTCACTAGGATTCTCGGCTACACCGAAGAGGAGCTGTTATCCCAATCGGCCTTCGAGACCATCCACCCCGACGACCGGGCCGCCTCCAAAGCGCAACTCGAGAAGCTGGCTGCCGGTGAGTCGCTGCTGAATTTCGAGAACCGGAACATCTGCAAGGACGGTACGTTCCGATGGCTATCGTGGACGGTGGTTCCTCGGCCGGAGGAAGGCCTCGTTTACGGGATTGGGCACGATATCACCGACCACAAGCGGTCAGAGTCGCGGCTGCGGGAAAGCGAAGAAAGATTTCGTGCCATCTTCGAGCAGGCCGCCGTTGGTGTTGCTCAGATTGAAACGAACACCGGACGGTTCTATCGGGTTAACCAGGCATACTGCGATATAGTTGGCTACAAGCAAGAGGAAATGACGGCAACCACGTTCATGAAGATTACTCACCCAGATGATCTCCAAGGTGATCTGGACAATATGCAAAAACTTGTGGCGGGTGAAATCCGTGAATTCTCCATGGAAAAGCGCTACTTTCGAACGGACGGCTCCATTGTTTGGGTGTATCTTACAGTATCCCCCATGTGGTCTATCGGCGAAGAGCCCAATTACCATATAGCCGTTGTGGAAGACATCACTGAGCGCAAGCGAGCCGAGGAGGAACTGCAAGAAGCGCACGACCTGTTGGAACGGCGAGTCGAGCAACGAACGGCCGAACTGGCGACTTCCAATCTTGCCTTGAGAAAGGAGATCGCCGAACGCACGAAAGTGGAGGAGACACTGCGTCATCACAGAGAAATGATGATGAACATGGCTGAAGGAGTGGCCCTCGTGAGAGCCGCCGATGCGGTGATTGTCTACGCCAATCCGCAGTTCGTAAGAATGTTCGAGTACGATTCGGGTGAATTGGTTGGCAAGCAAGTATCTATCCTCAACGCCCCAACTGAGGCACAGGCGCCCGAAAAACTGGCCATGGAGATCATGGCGAGCCTGAGAGAACATGCTGTCTGGCGTGGAGAGCTTCAAAACATCACGAAGAATGGCAGACCTTTCTGGTGCCACGCCAGTGTTTCGACATTCGAGTCTGCTGAGCACGGAACGGGTTGGGTGTCGGTTCACGAAGACATCACCCGGAGCAAGAAGAAAGAAGAGCTGTTGGAGGCGAGCAGAGATTTGGCCGTGGCCCTGAACGCGGAAACGAACCTACAGAAAGCAGCGAACAAGTGTTTAGAAGCCGCGATAAGGTTCTCCGGCATGGATGGCGCCGGGTTATATATTGCCAACGACAACGGCGGCTTGGACCTCGTTACGCACACGGGTCTTTCCGACGCGTTTGTGGACAGCGTGGCTCACCTTGGCCCGGAATCACCCGCCGTACAACGCGTCATGGCGGGCGACGCCTTGTACCTGCAGCCCGAGGAATTGCTGGCGCCCGTCAGTGAGATATGCATAAGAGAAGGAGTGCTGTCGATTGCGATCTTGCCGATCCGTCACCCTTGCCGATCCGTCACCACGGTCGCGTTTTCGCCTGTCTCAATCTGGCATCGAATTCGTTGGATGAAGTGCCGATGTGGGCGCGGATCGCCCTGGAGGAAACGGCCGCAAAGATCGGCGGGGCTATTGCACGCATCAAATCCGAGGAAAGTCTCGTTGCCGAAACGCAGCTCCTGAAAAAACTGCTCGACCTGCAGGAACGGGAGCGGAAGCTGGTCGCCCATGAAATCCACGATGGTTTAGTGCAAGACGTGGTGGGTGCGAAGATGGTGTTCGAAGGTATCTTCTACCAGTTGCAATCGCAGAGCCCCTCGCAAGCAGATCAACTCCGAACGGCTGGCAATCTACTGACCAAGGCGATTGCGGAAGGGAGACGCTTGATCGGCGCATTGCGGCCCATGATTATCGATGAGGAGGGCATCGTCGCGGCCATCGAACATCTGATCGCCGACGAATACTCCGATCCCGCACTGCGCGTCGAGTTCTCGTCTTCATGGAATGGCGACCGCCTGGATCCCATGGTCGAGGGCGCCCTCTTTCGAATCGTACAAGAGGCCCTGACCAATGTGAAGCGACATAGCCAGTCCGATTCGGCATCCGTCGAAATGATCCACAAGGACGGCCGGCTGCGGGTGGAGATTCGCGACCGCGGCGTCGGTTTCGATCCCGACGCCGTATCGAGCGAGCGGTTCGGACTTCGAGGGATTCGCGAACGGGCCCGACTGTTCGGCGGCCAAGCCACAATCGACAGCGCCCCCGGCGATGGAACACGCATCACAGTGGAACTGCCAATAGGCCAAGAGCTTTCGGACAAGGCCGAGCACGGAGCCCAGTAAGAATCTGGCCGCCGCACGCCGGATGCTACTACCGGGTTGTCGTCACCGCCGGGCTTGTCCCCGTGGAACGGTGATTGGCCACTAACCAGTGGGCCCAAACATCGTACCCCCGTGCAGCGGGGAGGGCATTTTCGTTATCGTGCGTCGTCCCCGCACGAACAAACCGGCTGATGGGTGGAATCAACCCGGCCCAGGTGCTGGACACCGCCTGGCGCGAAGTGGTAAACTGCCAGTCTGACCGAGCGTGCTACGGTGCAACGACACGTCGAGTCGGCCGACCCCGCGCGCCAAAGAATTACATAGTTATACGGCTACTCGCCACGGAGTAAACAACCGATGGTCCGAACACTTCTGCCCCTGATTCTCCTCGTTGTCCCGTGTTGCGGTTGCGGCACGACGACCAGCGATCCCAAAGCAACTTCGCAAAACGCTGAACACGCAACGAACACGTTGACCACACCCGCGGCGGAAGCTGACAGGTCTCCCATAGCCGACGCCAATGAAGACGAAACAGATGGGCTTACTAGTCCTTCTGATGACCAAGATCAATACGTCAGCTTCTCGGCTGTGGGAGTGAAGTTGCTCCGCCCCGATGGTTTTGATGATGCTGAGAATTTCCATGGTTTCCAGCAGCCGAGCACGCAGGCCTCGGTGATGGTGCTAATGCTCCCCGGGCCATTTTCGGAAGTCACTGGTGGCTTTGCCGCCGAACCGTTGAAAACACGAGGTATGACGCTCGGAAGCAAAGAAAACGTCGAAATAGATGGAAATACGGGTGTCCTCCTCAGCGTTACGCAAACCGCATACGGAATAGAGTTTGCCAAATGGATCGTGGCATTTGGAAACGAGAAAGAAACAAGGATGGTCACGGCCACGTTCCCGAAAGCTCACGAAGCCACACTGTCGGCCCAACTCAAGTCGGTCGTCCTGAGCACAAAGCTCGATAGCACCCCGCCGCCAACTCCAGGCGCTGACGTTGGGTTTACGATTGCCGCTTCCGACAAGCTGAAACTCACACGAGGTGTCGGGAAGATGATTGTGTACACAAAGGATGGTGTCATTCCGGCAAAGTCGCCGGAAGATCCACTGTTCGTCGCCGCTCCCTCTATTTCAGAGGTTCCCATCCAAGACAAGCGACAGTTTTCGGTGCAACGGCTCTTTCAAACCGCGCACACGAAGATTAGCTCCGTTACCGCAACCAACGCAATTACGATCGATGGTCTCGATGGCTATGAGTTGGCGGCTGATGCGGAAGATGCCGATTCAGGTACTCCGCTTGTTGTGTATCAAGTTATTCTGTTCGATGAGGGTTCGTACTTTTTGATGCAAGGATTAGTCGGCGCAAAAGTCAGCGCCGAATACCTGCCCGAATTCAAAGCGATGGCTCGTAGTTTGACGCGAAAACAGAAGTGAAAAGGAACGAAAAAGGGAGCAGAACAATTCGTTCACTCGGCCTGGTCAGTGAAAAAGGGGAGTGAAAAAGGGGTCAGAACTATTTGTTGGTTCGGCCTGGTCAACAGAAAATAGTTCTGACCCCTTTTGCTGCGACCCCTTTGTGCTGGCCCCCTTTTTCCTGCAAGGAAAACCGAATGGCAGATGCTGATCGAACCGAGCCATACAGGGGCATCTGCTATATCGTTGTCTCATTCGCTCTGTGGATGGGCGTCGAGTATCTTACCGTTTGGCATTCGAAACTTGACGAGTGGGTAGCGCTGATGCCTTATGTGCTCGTGCAATACTTGGTTATTGTCCTCGTGTTTTCGTATTTCATTTTTCGAAGGAGCTGGAGCGAACGAAGGATATTCCTTCTGATGATGGGCGTCATGTACGTTCTCGAACTGCTTTGGGCGAACCCTTTGCTCTTGAACCCTCTGGCATTCATACCGGCGTCACTCTTGTTGACCAGTATTTGGGGGTTCCTCACTTTCGTTCCCTTGTGGTTGGTCCGGGGCGAACTTCGACGCCGAAAACTTCCAGCCGCCCTATGCTTGCTCTGGATGCCGGCAGGATTCGTCGCGGCAATTATCCTGGGGTGACAATCCCAGTAGCGCTGCGGAGGGCTTCATCCGGGTAGGAACATCGGGTATACTCTCTACCGTGCTTCCCGAAAACCATACACAACAACGGCAACGAGGACATCTCACCGTGAACCAAGAACAACGCACCTGGTACAGCGGACTGAATCGTTATCACTGGCTGGTGCTGGCCGTTTGTACGATGGGGTGGACGTTCGACTGCCTTGATCAGCAGCTCTTCGCGCTGGCCCGAAAACCGGCGGTCGCCGACCTGATGAACGTGGCCGAAGATGCGTCGGAGGTCACCGAGTATGGCGGCTGGGCGACTTGCATTATGTTGATCGGCTGGGCCACCGGCGGGATCCTGTTCGGCATCATGGGTGACAAAATCGGCCGTGTGAAGACTATGTTCTGGACCATCCTGGCCTACTCGCTCCTGACCGGGCTGTGCGGACTCGCGACCAATATCTGGATGTTTATCTTCTTGCGGTTCCTGACCGGGATGGGCGTCGGAGGGCAATTCGCCGTGGGGGTCTCCTTGCTGGCCGAGACGATGCCCGATCATGCGCGAAGCCGGGCGCTCGGGCTCATGCAGGCCTTCGCGGCCCTTGGCAATATGGGGGCCGCCGTGGTTGCCATGGGGCTCGGTAGCCTGACCGCGAGCGGCGTCCTGCCGGGCAGTACCTGGCGATGGATGTTTCTGGTCGGCGTCTTGCCGGCCCTGTTGTCGGTCGTCGTGATCCGCTATCTCCACGAGCCGGACGCCTGGAAGAACGCCACCCGCTCCGAAGAAGGCAAGGCGAAGGCCGGCTCGCTCCGCGAATTGTTCGGCACCCCGCGCTGGCGATACAACGTGATCGTCGGCATGATGCTGGCCTCGATCGGCGTGATCGGGCTCTGGGGGATCGGGTTCTTCAGCATCGACCTGAACCGCACCGTCTGCCGGAAATGGGCCCAACGGGAGGAACTCAAGCAAGCCGACGCCCCGTTGGACCGGCAGTTCATCGGCGCGCTGATCGCCGACCCGACGCGCCTCGAGCAGGCGGCCGAGACGGTCAAGCCGACGTTTCTGCTACACGAGGATATGAAGAGCAATTACCCATTGATGATCTATAACGCCGTATTGGATCTACATAAAGCCGAATCCGACCTGACACCGCAGAACATTGCCCGGCGTCTAGACGAAGAAAAACTTCCCCGCGAGAAGCTCGATGGCTGTACGGCATATCTTGCCGCGGCTGCCGGCCCAACCGGCTCGTTCGACGCGACCCTCGAAGCGATCACGGCGCGGCAGGCCCGAATCGACGAGACAGTCGGCCGCTGGGGTTCAATCACCTCGATGCTGTTCAGCTTGGGCGCCTTCCTGGGGATCTATGCGTTCGCAGTCGTCACGGAACGGATCGGCCGCCGACCGACCTTCACGATCTTCTTCCTGGCCTCGTTTTTCAGTACGCTGCTGGCGTTCCTCTGCATGAACCGGCCGACCGACATTCTTTGGATGGTCCCGCTGATGGGCTTCTTTCAACTGGCCCTGTTCGGCGGCTACGCGATATACTTCCCGGAACTGTTTCCCACCCGACTGCGAAGCACGGCCGTCTCGTTCTGCTATAATGTCGGCCGATACGTGGCCGCCTTCGGGCCGGCTATCTTCGGGTTGCTGACCCATCGCGTGTTCAGCGCCTACGACGAACCGATGCGATACGCCGGGGCACTGATGTGCAGCGTCTTCCTTCTGGGAGTCGTCTTCACGTGGATGGCGCCCGAGACCAAGGGGCAACCCTTGCCAGAGTGAAAGATGGGGGAGGAATAGGGGAGGAGGAATATCGAATGTCGAACAAGGAATAATGAATAACGAAGGTATATCGGTCACAGCCACTACCTTCTTCTTTCGAAATTCCTTGTTCGACATTCGATATTCACTTCCGTAGTACACATTGAATACAATACCGGTTAACGGACAAATGAACATTTCCCCGTCGGTCTACGAACATGCGGCACAACTGATCGGTGCAACGCCCTGGGAAGCATCACGCGACGCGGAACTGATGTTTCGCGCGCATGCCGAGGCGTACCGCCGCTACCGACACACGCCGATCATGCCGGGCATCGATATCTATAACCTCGAAGCCGAGGCCTACGGCGGGCAGATCAACAAGCCGTACGACATCAACATCCCGGCAATCGCCGCCCCGATCTTCCAGTCGACCGCGCAGCTTCAGGACCTGCCGCCGTTGGACCCGCAGCGTGACGGGCGGATCCCGATGCAGATCGACGTTGCGAGACGGCTTCACGAGGAGTTTCCCGAGGCCGACATTCGGGTGCCCGTGGCCGGGCCGTTCTCGATCGCCAGCAATTTGGTCGGGTTCGAGACGCTGATCCTCGATAGTGCCCTAAAACCCGAGCCGACGGCCGCGTCACTAATGCATCTGGTCGAGGGGCAAGTGGCGTTTGCACGAGCGATCGAGGCGGCCGGCGTCGATGTGGCGTTCTTCGAGTCGGCCGCATGTCCGCCGATGCTCTCGCCCGCCAAGTTTCGCGAGGTCGAGTTGCCGGCACTGAAATCGATCATGAGCCGGATCGGCGAAGTGGTCGGGCATCCGATCCCGTGTATCATCGGCGGCAACACGACCCCGGTCGTCGAGGCGATGCTCGAGACGGGAACCGGCTACCTCGTCTGCCCGTTCGAGACGGATCAGGCCGCGTTCATGGAGAAGGTCGCCCATCGCACAGACGTGATGATCCGCGTGAACTGCGACTTGCGGATCATCTCTTCCGGCACCCACCAACAAATCCGCGCGGAGGCCGACCGCGTGATCCGATTGATCGGCAACCGCCCGAACACCACCCTCGGCACAGGGGCGTTGCCCTACGAGGCGGATCCTGATAACGTACTGTATATTATGGATTACGTCAGCCGGATCGAGCCGTAGCTGTCGCCCTGCTATCGCCATTTTTCAGACAAGGAACACGACATGAACCACACGACATTGCGTTATACCCGCCGTACGTTCCTAAAACATTCCGGTCTGGTGGCCGCAGCCCTCGCTGCACCTTCGATTGTTCCGTCGCATGTGTTCGGTGCGAACGCGCCCAGCGAGACGGTGACCCTGGGGATGATCGGAACGGGCCGCCAAGGTTACCACGCGAACATCACGCTCTTCCAGCGTCAGCCGGATTGCAGAATCCTCGCCGTGTGCGACGCCGACCGCTGGCGAATGAACGCGGCGAAGAAGAAGGTCGACGGGTATAACAAATCGAAGCACGGCATGACCGAAGGATGTGCCACTTATGCCGACTATCATGAAATACTCTCGCGCGACGACATCGACGCGGTGATGATTTCCACGCCTGACCATTGGCACGCGAGAATGGCGCTGGATGCCATGAAGGCCGGCAAGGACGTTGCGCTCGAGAAACCGGTGATTCGCACCATCCGCGAGGGGCAACAACTGCGAGACGCGGCCGAGCAGTACGACCGCATATTTCGGGTGGACAGCGAGTTCCGCGTCGGTGCGCCGGCGCGTCGGGCGTATAGCATCGTGCAGAGCGGAGCACTGGGGAAGATTCATAAGGTCTACGCGGCCGTTCCCGAGTCGGACGTCCCGCTCGCGCCGCAGCCGGAGATGCCGGTTCCCGAGGAATTGGATTACCGACGCTGGCAGGGCGCCCACCAGACCCAGGCCCCGCCCATCCCGTACACGTTGCACGGCGTACACCCGCGGCGCGACCTTCGCGGCCGGCCGGGTTGGATGCGGAAACTGAACTACTGCGACGGCATGATCACCAACTGGGGCACTCACCTGCTCAACGGCGCACTCTGGTGCATGGGGTTGGACCGCAGTTGGCCGGTCGAAATCTCCGGCAGCGGCGTCTATCCCAACGCCGAGAGTTTTTGGAACGTACTGCTGAAGTTCGACGTCACGTACAAGTACGCCGACGGGGTGGAGCTCGTCTATCGGACCGAAAAGCCGTATATGCGGTTCGAGGGCGACCGAGGCTGGATCGACGCCGGATTCTCGCACTTCAAGGCCAGCGACGATGCTTTGCTGAAGGGGAAGCACGAACTGGTCGACCATCCCGAGCCGCGCTACACGAGCGAGAAGCGCGACTTTCTCGACAGCGTGAAATCCCGCGAGCCAAGCTGGGAGCCGGCCCTGGTCGGGCATCACGTCACGTCGACCTGCCTCTTGGGCCATCTGGCCATTGCGATGGGTGAAACGCTGAAATGGGACGGCGCGGAGGAACGGTTCATCGAAAACGACCGAGCCAACACCCTGCTCGACCGGCCGATCACCAAGGCGAATCCCCACTTGCAGGCCAAGGAAAAGTAGTGGCTGGGGTGACCGAAGGGCTTCGAAAGTCACCCCGATCAGCCGTCGCGTGCGCTTTTTGCCACTGCAGATGTATGGTCATACGACCCTTTATGACTAAGTCAATCCACGGCTACGCGCGTCTGGGCACGGATTACCGTGGGTCGTGTTTTGGCAGTCAAACCAGCACATAAGCGTGGATTATCCTGTCGGCTGCTAGCACGGGTTCCTGCCTTCCCGCGGCATTCCGCCAATCGTCTCCTGGCGGCCGTCATGGGCCGGACTAGCGGAGTTTTGCATGGTGTCGTAACGTGTTGTCACATAGGGAGTTGCAGCAATAATAGGAATAAGTGCTACAACCTGCATATTCGGCATGGAAATTGCAAGATAACGTACACGACTTGTATGGATTATCGATGGATTACTTTGGCGATTGGATTAAGCCCGTTTTAGTTGGGCATGGAGCTGCCACTTCGGCCCGCAGGTTGGAGACCGGAAGTTGTTTTGACTTTGGGGCGACAAACTATTTGATCTCGCCGGAGCAGGTATGCATACTCGGGGTTATGCCGTTTCGACGGATTGCTCGAATCGGCCGTACTTTGAGCAGCTAACAAGACTTAACATACACTTTGAACTTTCAGCAAAGGAGGACAGACTCGCGAGGAGTGCCGGCATCATACGAGTGCCGGGAGAGTTATTTGACGGAGTTGAGCGGATGCAAACTGCGTAGAGACTGTCGGAATAGCTAAGATACCTATTTTCGTAGTGGGTGGGGGCTTGCCATACGGGCCGTCTTTTCCATCACCGAGAGTTACGCAACCGCACGTATTGGATCGAGTTTCTAGAGTTTCAAATTGAAAGAAAAGGATTTAGTAGAATGCAAAGAATCGTAATGACATTGGCAATCGCCTGCATGGCGATGCTCCTGGCCAGCCCGGCGCTGGCACAAACGGCAGTCATTGTCGGCGGCCCTTACGCGGGCGAAACGAACGCAGACGTGACGTTTGACGGAACCGGATCAGCTGGCGACGCCTATGAATGGGACTTCGGCGATGGCACAACCTCCACAGATTTGGTTGCCACGCACGCGTACCTTCTACAGGGGAATTACACGGCCACGTTGACCGCGATAACTTATGAAGACATTTTTGCCGATCCCCTGGTAGTTGCTAGCACCGATTCGGCGATGGTAGCCGTCGCGATTACTTCCGCGTCTACCACGTGGACGCCGGCCAACCAGTATATCGGCTTCTATGACACCGAGCATGGCTCGGCGACTGAGGAAGACTGCCGAGGCTGCCACGGTGACACTCTGGCTAACACGCACCACCTTCTGTACGGCAGCGCTGTCAAGGATCCGTCGATGGCTCCCAATCCGGATCCCGCCGGCATCTACACCTGCTTGAGTTGCCATGACGAAACTTTCACGCCCGAGCGTGATTGCACCGAATGCCATAAAACAGACGTCGCGGGTATACACCATGGTTCGACTCTGGCAAGTTCCGGCAACTGTCAGTTTTGTCATGGGTACGTTGTTAAATGGGGTTCAGTCGCTCCCCCCGCGTATGCTCCTTCTCTGATCACGCCTTCTCGCACGGGCGAGCATGACGCGCTCGGCGGTTCCGACGACGGTAATGCTGAGCCGAGCTTTACTTTCGACAGCGGGGAGCATAACTACACGGGCCGTGGCGCCCAGCTATACTACTATGGCGAGAAGACCGTTGGTCCCGGTGGCTGCGATTACTGCCACAACGCCATTGTGGAAGTTCCGGCTACGTACGCACCTATTGCTGGTCCTGATGGCTACCCGCTGGTAGAGACTGAAGCCGAATTTCTGCTTGACATCAATACCAACTACGCCTTGCATCACCATGTTGCTGGATCGGGCGTCATGCCGTCGCAAGGGTGTAACGCATGCCATACCACCAGAGATGACAATCACGAGTTCACCGAGTCGGATGGCGTGCAAATGCGCGTCTGTGAAAACTGTCACAGCCGTGGGATGCTCCATAACACCCAGGTCGCCTCGAGTGGTGATCCCGCCGATCCCACCACCGTTGGTGGTGAGGACGCCGGATTCGGTCACGTCGGTCGGGACGCAGGTCCTGGCGACAGCGACTGTTGGGGTTGCCATGGATTCGGCATGGGCGGCGCTTCGGTACCAGCCGATACCAGCGCGCTAGTTCCGACGGTCTACACTTGCGAGCCTACGACCCTGACGGCCGGAACGGCGACTCAGGTAACCGTCGACGGGGCGGTGTTCGTGAACACCACCAGTGGCGTCGAGTACAGCTCGTCTGTCCTGTTGACCGCCGCGGATGGTTCTTCGGTGACTCTGTCGCCGGATTCCATCGACGGTGGATCCATCCTGGCGACTATCCCGGCCGATTTGGCTGCGGGTAAGTACATGCTGCAGGCAGTGAAGACCGACGCGGCCGGCGAACCGGTCACGAGTAACTCGGTCGGTATCGCGATCGCACCTGCCGTGACCATCGACAGCGTAACTGCTGCCAATGGAACCGTCACCATTACCGGCAGCGGCTTTGCCGGTTACGCGAACGATTCGGTAACGAGCGTGAAGGGCTCGGTAACCAGCGGCAAGGGTAAGAAGGCGACGACGACCACCGTGACCGCCAAGATTGTTGGATGGTCGGACACGGAGATTAAGGTTGTGTTCGATTCGGCCCCGAGCGACGTTGCCGTAACGTCAGTGTTCGGTAGTGCTACGGCCGACATCGCCAGCAGCAAGCCTGGCAAAGGCGGCGGCAATGGCAAAAGGCGCAACAAATAAGTTGTGCTTGCCTGAGTAAACCCCATGGAGGGGGATGTGCCTTTGGTGCATCCCCCTCCATATTTTTTCTTGAGACTCCGACTGCGAGGTCGACGGGAGTTTCTTGACAGGATTTACAAGAGTGGAACTATAGTGTTCTGTTGATCCATCCAGAACAAGGATGCGTATACAGGAGACTGGGAAGCCGGGAAGCTGAGGAGTATATCGGGCGGTTCTTTCAGGACCCCTCTTCTTCATTCCCTTTCCCCCGTTTTCCCTGCGCACGGCACGCCCGAACCACAAGAGGGGTCGCGTCAGGGTAAGTCGCCTCGCGGCATGAAAAACTGCCATTTTTTCGCTTTGCCCTGGTAAAAACACTGCGTATGGACCACAGTCATGTTATGATGGTATTAAGGGATGTGACTATCCAAATAGATCAAATGTAGCGGTTTTTACCGTCTTGCGTGGTAGCATGGGGGACTTGCGTAAGCGGGGGTACCCACGGCCGGACTAGGCAAAGAATGCAAAATCAATAGGCGCTTGCGCAGTATTCGCTAATCGGTTGGTAGGCAGAGGTTTCTCGGTCGTATCGTTCTCCGTATTTGTTCCTAAGTAAACATGAACAGAATCACCTTAACGATAACGCTTGCCTTGGCGCTGCTGATCTCCACATCAGTTCGGTCCGCCGATGCGGCTTTGCCGCCTGACAAGACCGTCGATGTCCATGGCGGCACGTTCGACGATGTGGGTGGGCTTGCGTGTGCAGACTGTCACGAAGACGCCGTGCAGGCGTCTTTCGAAGGGGCGAGTATGGCGGATCTGCACCATTTCCTTTACGGCGAGATAATTCCCAATTCGACCAAGGCCCCCTACGGAACAGCGGGCGAGTTATATGTGTGCCTCTCCTGTCATGCGGCAGAGACAAAGTCCGGCACGATTGAATTCATCGTCGAGAGAGATTGTCGGGTCTGCCATCAGCCGCCACCCAGCGTCGAGACGATCATCGTAGACATCAAGCCGGGCAGCGATCGGAATCCGATCAATCCTAATGCCAGAGGAGTGTTGCCGGTTCTGATCTCGGGCTCGAGGGACCTTGACGTGACCGAGATCGATGTCTCCTCGCTTCTGCTGGAAGGAACGGTGGCGCCTTTACGGTGGAGTTTCGAGAAGGAAACGGACGGCTACAGGGATCTGGCATTAGAATTCTCCAATCAGGCCGTCTGCAACGCGCTGGGAGATCTACAACCCGGCCAGACGTACGAGGTCGAGATTACCGGCATGCTCGAGGACGGAACCAAGATCTCCGGCAGCGACTCGGTCTACGTGGTTCCGCCCGCACGGAAGAAACGCTCCAAGCGGTAGTTGCCGTTTGTAAACGGAGTCAGGATCCAAGGGATCACCCGATCACAATAACGAAACTTAATGACGTTCACACAACTAAGGGACAGCTACAAGACGAGGTAACCATTATGAAACGACAACTGCTCATTCTTTCACTGAATTTGTTCTTCCTTCTACCCGCAGCGGCCCTTTCGGCGGAGAAGTCGGTCATTATCGGCTTCAAGCAGAAGCCGGGCCCTTCCGAAAAGGCGCTGATCCATGGGGCCAAGGGCAAGATCAAACGCACCTACAAGCTGATTCCCGCCATGGCGGCGAGCCTTCCCGAAGAGGAGATCAAGAACCTGAGGAAGAACGGAAAAATCGCCTACATCGCAGACAATGCGATCTACAAGGCGGTTGCCGAAACTCTGCCCGGCGGGGAATACGAGAATTCTTGGGGCGTTTCGCACATCTATGCCGACGTTACCCACGCGAGCGGGAATAAGGGGCTTGGGATTCGAGTCGCCGTGCTGGATACGGGAATTGATTACAACCACGAAGACCTCGACGACAACTATCAAGGTGGTTACGACTTCGTGTTCAGTGATGACGATCCCTTTGACGACAACACGCACAGCCACGGTACGCACGTGGCCGGTATTATCGCCGCCGAGGAAAACGGCCTGGGCGTGATTGGCGCAGCACCCGAGGTGGACCTTTTTGCGGTCAAGGTGCTCGATGGCGCCGGATTCGGATTGGTGGAATGGATTATCGCGGGCATCGAGTGGGCGGTGAACAATGATATTGAAATCATTAACATGAGCATCGAGGGCCCGGAAAACGACGGACTGAGTGCCGCCTGTGACGCGGCCTATAATGCGGGCGTACTTCTCGTGGCAGCGGGAGGGAACAATTTGGCTGGCGACGGGCTCGTGAGATTCCCGGCGGCCTACGATTCGGTGATCGCCGTCACGGCCACCGATGCCTCGGATCTGCCGGCCTACTTCTCCCCGATTGGCGAAGAAGTGGAACTGGCCGCGCCGGGAGTGGAGGTCCTTTCCACGGTCGCCGGCGGAGGTTATGATTACATCAGCGGCACGTCCCAGGCGGCCCCGCACGTGACCGGAGTCGCCGCGTTGTGTCTGCTGGCCAACACGGAAGACCTCAACGACGACGGGCTCGTCAACCATGAAGACGCAAGACTCCTGCTACAGCAAGGGGCCATTGACCTAGGCAGTGCCGGAAAAGACGCCGTCTTTGGCCATGGTCTGGTCAGTGCGACGGTGGCTTCGCTGAGCACGGAAACGACGTTAACCATTCCTCGCACCTCCGGACGGCCGTCGCAGGGGGCGGAACTAGCCCAACTGGCGGGCATGGCCTATGAAATAACCATCACCAACTCCGGACTCAAGAAAGTCGGCGTCGACGTGTTCGAAGAGGGGGTCCTCCGAAGAGACCTTTCGGACTCGATCCGTTTTGGCAAGAAGGACTCACAAGAGATGGTTCTCCGGCTGGACGCGACCTTCACGCGTTACGATGTGCTGTTTACGCCTTACGGCAAACGAGACACGTCCGCCGAAATCGTTATCAAGAAAGACACGCAATAAGAATGAGAAGGAAAATGAAACAGAATCACAAACGCAATAACCTGGGGATGTTCTTGATCTCCATGGCAGCCATGGGCTGTGTGCTGGGCTTCTCGCTCGGCGGAGTTCAGGCCGCAGAGCAGGAAAAGGAACAGGCCGCCGAAGAGAGTAAAGAAAAGGCCGCGCAACAGCCCGCCGAGAAAGTCGCCGAAGAGAGCACGACGGAAACCAAGAAGGTGGTCGCGACAGTCAACGGTCAGCCCATCTACGAAGTCCAACTGAAACCGCTAGTCGACAGAGAACGGAAGAAACTCCAGAAGTTCTCGAGACGCAAGAATG
>CAYYOX010000078.1:0-4015 GCA_964473065.1 uncultured Planctomycetaceae bacterium
TGCGGCTCGCGGAGGCAATTAGCCAACTCGAACCAGGCGATCGTCGAGAGGACCCCCGGCACATTCCGCCGCCGGGCCGCCTCGACCGTTGGCAGATGCTCCGGCACGCTGCCAAACAGGTGCAGGCAATCGGCCTCAGTCAACGACTGCTCTGGCGACTGCCAAAGATTTGCCGCAATGCCCACCTCCGGCAAGGCTCGGGCCGTGGCCGTCATTTGGATCTCGCCGCCGCCGGGAGCATCCATCGCGTCGCGCTTGCCGGCCAGTAGGATGGTCGGGCGCGGGTGGGTGAGGTGCTTTGTTTGGGGTTGTTTTGTTGTTGTTTGCATTTTTGCGATTCGTTGCAAAGCCGCAAGCGGCTATTTTTGGAGGGTGCGTAGAATGCGTTTGGTCCAATTGCGTAACGTGCTTCTGGGAATCTCGTTGATGGGAGTTTCTCGCTCCCAGTCGATCAGGCGTTTCAAATGGCCGCGGAGCCCCTCGGGCTGATCGAGGCGAACCGGGCGGACGTTCGCGCGAGGTTTGCGGTTCTCGTAGGCCAACGCCGATGGCGAGAAGCTCAGGCCGCGCCGACGCAAGGGCATGCGCGCCACGTGCTCGCCACGCCAGTATTCGATCCCGATTCGGTACTTCTGCGGCTGATTGTCTCCTTGGACCTCGAATCGTTCGCCACGGCGGACCACCCGAAGCTGAACCTCCGCTCGGGCACGCCACCAGGCAGCGAATTCGCTTAGCGTGGTCTTCCAAATCGCCCCGAACTCGTCGGCCGTATCGAACACGGCCCGCAACACCTGTGGATAACGGCCTAGGCGTCCGGTGGGATGACCGTAAAGGAAGACCGGCTCGCCATGACGATATTTGCCGCGGGCCGTTTGGCGGAAATAGTCGACGGCCGTCCGCACGATCTGCTGCGTGGCTGCCGCGGCCCGGGGCCCGTCGGCGTTGACGTTCTCCAAGAACAGCCCCAGACAGATCGGATGAATGGGAATCTGCAGGACGTTGCTGTCCTCGGGAAAAAACGGCAGCTCGTCGTAGGCCAAGGCGAACTCGGAACTGTGGCTTACCCCCAATCGATCCATCGCCCGAAGCAAGTTGCGGTTGAACCGCCCGCCCGGCGCGACGAACCCCGACGGCTCGAAACCGAGCGCCTCGAGCGTCTTGATGCCGCGTTGGATGTTGGCGAAATTCTCTTCGACCGTGCGGTACGTATGGTGATGATAGCCGTGCGAGCCGACATCCAAGCCGGCCAGCCGCCGCAAGGCGTCGTCGTGCGACAAGTAGGCCGCCGCGTTGACGAAATGGCTGGTGGCGTCTTCGTAACCGGCGATCGTGTCCAGCGTGGCGTGGAAGTCGGCCGCATCGAACTGGTCGTAGTCGATGCGGAAGTTCAAGGCACTACGATAGGGGAACGGATAGGCCGACATGGTCACCCAAACGCCGCCCGCCCGTTCGATCGCCTCTCGCAAGAGGTCGAGAACCCGCCTTCGCACGGCACGTTGATCGACCTGGGCAATCTCCTCGCTAACCGAGAGCCCGGCAATTTGCCATCGGTGGCGGTGTGCCCGTTGCTGAAGCAGCATCGCCATGGGATCGCCGACGGAACCTTCCCGCAATTGGTCGACGTCGATGCCCACCTGCCCCATGGCGAGCGAAGGGCACGACCCGTGGCGCGAATCGAACAACACGAACCGCCCCGCAAGAGCCCCGTCCTGCCGATGCCGAAACGGGACACCCTCCTGCGCAAGCGCCCGAACAAGTCCCGGCGGGACATCATCGAGCAACAGCGGTAGTAGGGGGAGTGAATCGGACACGGGATTTTCAAGTGTTAATGGTTTGGTGAATGGTCTTAGGGTTCAGGGTTCGGGGTTCAGGGTTCAGAACCTCGGGGCAAACATTGAATTCGAATGCTGAACCCCTACGCTCTGGTTGAGGCTGCTCCTCGCTAGGTACTCTGTGGTCGAATATCCTCGATAGCTGGCGATGCTCCCGGGCCAGGACCCATTCGGACAGTCCGCTGAGCAGGCAGAAGGCCCAGCCCTCCGGACCGTCCAACAGGCCCTGTTTGTAGATCAATCGACGGAAAACTTCCTTCGGCGGGGCGGTCCACGCGTCGTGCCATCGCGGACGCCGACCGGTCGCCATGCGAGCCTTCGCCTGCAATCGCGTGTAGCGGTGCATCTTGGTCAGAAAGATCCCAAGATCCTCGATCGTGCGGTGGGTCAACCAATGTTCGAGCCGGCCGATGCTCCCTTCGACTTGCAGAACCTCGTGGACCATGCCGTGCCATCGGGCCGCATCGCGTCGCAGCAGCCGCACGGGCCGATCGTCTTGCGTGCCGCAACGTCGCATCGGGCGGCCGAAAATCGTGCTGCGAATCGGGACGCGAAACGCTGACATTCGGGTCGTAGCTATCCGGCGACGAATTTCGGCGACCAATTTCGGCGTGGGTCGCTCGTCGGCGTCGATCGAAAGGATCCAATCGCCTCGGGCCATCCCCAAGGCACAGTTTCGCTGTGCGGCAAATGTGTCGAACTCTCTCGATATCACATCGCAACCATGAGCCCCGGCAACCTGGACCGTCGCGTCGGTCGAGCCGCCGTCGACTACCACGATTTGATCGACCCAATCGAGTTGCGGCAGCAGCTCGGTCAGATTGCGTTGCTCGTCGAGCGTAATCAGGGCGGCGGTGATGGTCGGCCGGTGGGTCATGCGGTTGCTCCCAAGCGTCGCGCGACCAGCAGATAGCGGGCGATCCACCGCACGTTGTAATAGACGGCCACCAGCGCCAACTCGGCCGTCAAGCAACCGGTCAGCAAGGCCACGGCCAGCAGGTGCGTTCGCACATCGGCATTGCCCAGCAGGTGATAGGCTTCGCGGATCCATCGCACGATAACCTTTGAGCGTTTCGCGACCGGTTCGATCGGTTCGGAAGGACCTTGGTCCAGCCTTCGGTCGTCTGCCGCCAATAGTTGGTAGACGGCTTCTCTCGGGTTGATCTTGACCGGCTTTTTGGCGAGTTGCTCTTCGGCAGTGGCGTTGGCCTCTTCCAGCGTGAGCCCGTACATCAGCAGGTACTTGCCGCCAAGGAACGCGACCAACAACAACCATGCCCAAGGGGCAAACATGCTCGCGGCAATCACGACGGCCACGGCCACGTGCAGGGCCACATCGGCCAATTCATCGACGTTGGCGTCCAGCCACGCGCCCCAAGGCGAAACGGTCCGTTGCCGCCGAGCCAACTGCCCGTCGGCCCGATCGAAGAACCAATAGACCAGCACAAGCCCGCCGGCGATCGGTGTAGCGGCAGGCCAAACGGCCAGCGTCACCACGGCCGCGGCGGCGGCCAATAATCCGCAATAGGTCAAGTGAACCGGCCGGACCCGCGTGCCGACGAGCATGGCGGCCAGCCAACCGGCCGCCGGGCGAAGGTACCAACGCGAAAGGGGGTATTGCCGCGCGAGATCGGGTTCCGAGAACGGTTCCGGCGTGGTCCCCGTAGCCGTGCATCGGGCAATCGTCGCCAGTTTCGAGGTATTCTTGCTCACGTTACCTTTTCCAGTGATGGGTTATGGCAGGGCGCGACCAACGGTCGCGGCTTTATAGACGGTTGCGGCTTTATAGTCATTTGTTGGGGATGGAATGTTTGGAAGAACTCTCGCTCGCGGTCTAGTGACCTTGCGGCCCGATAGGGGTTTGCTCGCAATCGGTGTACGCGCATCAGTGCTCCGCCCAGTGCTCGGAGGAATGTCCAGTGTGACGGCCCTCGGCAAAGGTCCCACGCTACTCGTATTGGCAGACTGCACAGTTGTCGCAACACGTGCCGTGGGTGTCGTAGGTTTTTCCACTGAAACAACAGCGTGTTTCGCAGGGCCAGGTGTTGACAGCCTTGCTCGCCGAACACGCGACCGAACGTGGCCATGCCCAGGTGGTAGGCGACCGACGCGGGTACGTATCGCGCGTGGTAGCCGGCCTGGTAGCCGCGGAAGGCGAAATCGAGATCCTCCAGCCGGCCGGG
>CAYYOX010000078.1:4115-15525 GCA_964473065.1 uncultured Planctomycetaceae bacterium
GGTAGCCGGCCTGGTAGCCGCGGAAGGCGAAATCGAGATCCTCCAGCCGGCCGGGGAGATACAACGGATCGAATCCGCCAAGCTCGACGAACTTCCGGCAGTCGACCGCCAACGCGGCCCCGGCCGAGGCGGTCAAGCCGGGCTGTTCGATTGAGTGTTCGCAGCCCGGGTAAAGTGCCGTGGCCTGCACCAATCCCCAACGCCAACGCACGGCCGTCTTGAAGCCTTCGTACGTATGCCCGTCGGCCTGCCAGCACAGCGGCGCGGTCATGAAACAATCGGGCGTATCAAGCAACGGGGCAACTAGCGGGTCGACGCTGTCGGGATCGAGCCGGATGTCGTTGTTCAGCAACAGGGCCACCGGGCCCGGTAAGTCGGCTACCACGTCGTTGAAAGAACAGAGGCCTTGGTTCGGTCGGCAAATAACGCGAACCTCCGGGAAATGTTGCTCGAGCCAAGCCACCGAATCGTCGGTCGAATCGTTGTCGATCACCACCACTTCGCACGGATAGCGCGATGCACGGGCTGCCTGAATGATCGATGGCAGGCAGTCGGCCATGAGCGCGCGGCCGTTGTAGTTCAGGATCAGCAGGTGGACGGTTATCATTCGGATGGTTTCGATGGTTGGGGGTTCTTTGCAAAGCCGCAAGCGGCTGAGGGGTCGCGATACCATGCGGCGAATTCTTGTTCGGCGGCGCCCTGGTGTTGCGAGCGGATCAGGGTCCATGCGGCCACCGCGACGGCCGTGGGAACCATGGCGGCCAGGTAGATGCGTGCCAACCGCATATCGTCTATCAACCAGCCGACCAGGGCGAGCAGCGTGACGAGGTTGATGATCACGTGCATCTCGCAGGATTTGCGTGCGATCCAGGCGGCCAGTTTGTGCGGCTTTCGCGGCACGGGCGGTTGGGGACTGGGACGACCGCCGCCGCCGCCGATGACTTCCAGTCGCCCGTCAAAGCGTTTTAGTCGTTGGATGAACGCCTTGTAACGGGCGTCGTGATGGAGCGTGAGAAGCAACAAGGAAACGCCGAGCGCCAATCCGCCGGCCGCCCACAACGGTTCGCAAGTGGACGCGAACAGACCCCAGCCGATCCCCAGCGGGACCAACAGGTTCATCGTATGGTGCATGAGGTAATCGAGTTGCACCCCGTCGAGCGAGGCCGTCGTGTGCCATCGGGCCAACTGGCCGTCGACGTGGTCCAGCAGATACCAAAGTTGAAGCAACGCGGCCCCAAGCAGCCATCCGCCCGTGTTTCCCCACCCCAAGGCTCCGGCCGCCCCAACGCCGCACGACCAGGCGACCAGCGTGGCCCAATTGGCCGAGACGCCCCAAGGAATAACCACCCGAGTCACCCGCAGCGCCGCCGGCCGCGTGATGCGTCGAGCCATGAAGTTGCCGATCCGGCGATGGTCCGGTTTCTGGCAACGGCGTTCGAGTTGTTCGAGCGGGATGTGGGACATACGGGTAATTGGGTTTCTTTATAAGCTACGCGGATTGTTGTTGGTGGAACTGCTCTCTCCAGCCGCCGTGATACCAGCCGACGGCCAGGGTTAGCCCCCAAACGACGACGACCAGCATGACGCGGCCTAGCAGGAGGCTTGCGTTTTGAAACATCAGGGCTGCGCTCAAAGTGGGGCCTAGGGCCAATGTGAGCATCAACAAGTAGCGCAGGCGGCCGGCCCGATCGAGGTCGATCCACAGCGAGACGCCCAGCGTGAGCAGGAAATAGACGAGGTACGCGGCGGCCGTTGCCATGGCCACGCCGCTGAGCCCCAGCCCGGCTCGCAGGACCAAGTGGTTCCCGATCGCTGCTACGGCCGTGGCGATCAGCACCACGACCAGCGCTCGACGTTGCCGGCCGACAGCGATCAGGTACTGACTGCCCGGCTGGGCTAGTGACAAAGCGATCACGCCCGGCACAAGCCATGCCAGCGGCGCCAGACCCGAGCGATAGTCGGGCAGCAGCCAATGCAGCACCGGCGGGGCGGCCACCAACGCCAAGGCGGCCGGCAAGGCGATCGCGACAGCTTGGAGTTCACTGGCTCGCGCGGACAATTGGGCCACCGGGCGACGGTCGCCCGAGTGGCCATATTTCTCGCCATCCCGGGGTCCGGAAACCAACGACAGCATGTTCCCCAGGCCGAACAGTTGGGTGGTTACCATCAGGGCCAAGCTGTAGCAGCCGAGTTGGAACTCGCAATCGTCGAGGTAGCCGAGGATCATCAGTTTGTCTAACGAACGGAACAGCGACGAGGCGGCGCCGGCCAACAGGATCGGGGCGCCAATGCCGATCAATCGCCGGATTTCGGCCGTATCCCATGCCCAGCGAAGCGAGGTCGTCGCGTGGCGTTGCAAGAACACGAGCGAGCCGAGCAACACGACCAGCGTGGCCAGGTAGAGCCCGGGCAGTCCCCAAAACCATGCGGCCAATCCGCCGACCGAGAGGGTCAGCACGCCTTCGAGAATCGAAAGTCGCGAGGTGATCGCAAAGGCTTGTCGCGTTCGCAGGATGGTCACGTGAAAGGTGACATAGCGTCCCAGCACGGCCAATAGGGCCACCGCCAGCAGTCCTCCAACCCAAACCGGGGCCCAAGGTCCTTCGCCCGATCGGGCGATCCAGATGCCGGCGCCCACCAGCGCGACGGCATAGACTAGGCTACTGATCGTGTTGATCGTGAAGGCCAGATTCAGCCCCGCCCGGGCTTGGGCCGTGTCGCCATGCCCCAGCGCGACGTTGTATTCCCGAGCAGCGCCTTTGCTGATGCCGAGATTGGCGTAGTTGCCGTAGCTTAGAAAAAGCTTCAAGGCCTGCCAAATTCCCATCTGGGCCGGCGAGAGCAACAGCCGAAACAGCAGGCTGGTCACGGCGCCCATGGCGTGGCAGACGACGGTGGCCGAGCCGACCATGGCCCAATCGCGAAACATCCGCCTCCACCCGCTCAGTGGAGCCGCGTCTCGATTCAAGCGGAGGGTGTCAGCGACGGTTGCCACGGGTGATGATCGATTGGTTGCGGGTTATTGACAAACAGAATCAGGCGGCCTTGGCCGATTCACGCGGGTTGGGTCGAGGGACGAATTGTTCCAAGTAGCTTTCAGGCGCCACAATTTCTTCAGCGATCCGCTCGGCAGCCGGTCGGCCGAACGTGGCGATGACGTTGGGATCGGGCGTACGGATCGGCCTTTTGCCTTTGATGAGTATCTGAGCGAGCAGTTGCTGCAATTCGAGTTCGGTACGTGCGGTGCCGATCATGCCCCATTGGTCGTGCGGCAGGAATCCGGCGGTTCCGCTGGGCGCCAACTGGATCACCGGCAACCCGGCCAAGGTGGCCTCGACGCCGGCGCTCGAACCGCAGCTAAGCACGCAGTCGATGCCGTCGAACCATTGCTGCACCGGTCCCTTGCGAACCACACGCGTGCGAATCGTGGGATACTCGGCTCGCAGTGATCGGACGTACGGATCGTCGCCAGAGCGCGGATGAAGCTTTACGGTTAGCTCGACGCCGTCGATGCCCGCGATGGTGGAAAAGGCCGTGCGGAGCATCTCGCGATACGAGCGGCCGGTCATTTGCAGCGAGACGGCGTCGGGGCGCGCGTCTCGCGGCGGCACCGTGGTCAGCAACAGCAATCGCGGGGGACGATTCGGCGGCGATAGGCGAGACGACTCGGCTGACTCGTTTTCAACGACCTGCGACAATTGGTCCTGCCATGGTTCATGTTGCGGCAGCCCGGTGATCGCGATCTGCTCGGTCGGCACGCCCCACGCTTGCAGCCGATCGGCGGACGATTGGCCCCAGACAAGGATCCGATCGGCCAGCAACGGTGCAAACCCGAACTGGCAACACGGTGCCCCGTGTTGTACGACGAACGTTCTCGCCCCGTGCCGTCGGGCCATGGCGACGGTGGCCCGGGCAAACGGCGTCGCGTCTTCATCCACCACGACCGCTTCCGGTCGCTCGCGGGCGAAATGCTGATCGATCTGCTCGACGATTCGCGTCTGGAGCGGCCCGCGGTCGGCCATTCTTTGACCTAGCCATTGGCCAATCGGCCCCGACAGATTAACGCCCCGCCAAGCGACCCGCTCGGGCAGACGATCTGCCAGAAGATTCTCTTGCCCCAGACTCCCGTTGCAGACGAGTTGCCGGATGCTGGTAGCCTGCCAGCGAAGCCAGGAGCCGACGGCGAATCGATCGTACAACCACGACAACTCGCAGCGGCGTCGAAGCAATGCGCGGCAAACCGGGTCGAGCACGCGGGGATTCCCACACAACACAACGCGGCGGCGGGAATCGTCGTCGATCGTCGGCTGCAAGCGGTCGGCCAGTCTGGCTGCCATGCGACGCCACATCGGGTTTGGCGGAAAGCTTTCCCGGGGATGATAACTTGTATTGCTCCAGCGGACGTGATACTCGACGCCCGCAAGCCGGCAGAGTTGCGAGATCACCTCGGCGTAGTCCCGGTCGCGATCCTCGGCGGCCACCAGTTCCACGCAGTCGCCAGGGCGAAGCGGCCGTTGATCTGTTAGATACGCCAACGGGCGGAGCAGTTTCACCAGATAATATCGCAGGCTGCGGACGTTCAGAAACAGGGGCGAGAGCTGCTCGACGGCCGGACCGGACGTGCAGATCGCTCGATCCGTTTCCGCTAATTGCTCGGCCAATTCGGCCGCCTGGCGGTCGATCCACTGGAAGCTGGTATCGAGGATTGCATCCAACGAGCCATGCCCGGCCGATCTCTCTTCAGCCGGCCAGTCGCCCTCGAGTAACAGGCTCACATCGGGCAAGGCAAGTTTGTTCTGTGCCTCTTGGTCGACCAGATCGTATCGTGTGTAAAGAACGAGTCTCACGGCGGACCTCCTTATCCGGCGGCGGTTAGCGATGGGCGGCTTGCCACCGCGTCGGTCAATTCCTCGAACCGGTTGATATAGACATCGGCCTGAACGTCGGGCTCGAAATTGAACGCAATCGTGGGCATCCCCAGTTCGGCCGCACCGGACATCTCGAGCGAATCGTGCCCCACAAAGGCGACTTCTGCCGGCGAGAGTTGCATTTCCCCGAGGGCCTTCATGTAGCAGATCGGATCGGGCATAGTCTGTCCCAGGTCGATGGACGAAATGACCGACGTGAAACACTCGCCCAAGGCGAAACGATCGAGCCATTCACGATGCGCGGCGGCCGAGCATTCCGAATTGCTGATCGTGCCGAGGACCACGCCCGCTTCGTGGAGTCGGCGAAGCGTGGTCTTTACGCCCGGCAGGGGGAGCGTGTCGGCGTGCAACTCGTGATGGCGAAACTTGCAGGCCGCCTCGATTTCGTCGATCTGCCCGGACGAGAGGCCGGCCGATTGGAGAAACGAGCGAAACGCCTCGCAGAACGTCCGCCGGCCGCGGTAAACCTCGTCGAGGAACTCGCGATCCCAAACGCGGAAGAAGCAACGGTAGTTCGTATGCAACCCCAGTCGGGAAAGGAGTTGCAGCAGCCATCGCCGCCAAAGCGTATTGTCGTACAGGACGTTGCAGGCGTCGAACAACACGCCGCGCACCGACGGCGCCGGAACATTGGAGAGAAAGAGCTTCCTGCTCATGCGAAGAATCGAATCCTTTCGACAGTCCGAAACCGTTTTCCTAGACGCTGCCGTGAACGCGGTTCAATTTGGCCATCCGCCGACGCATGGCCGGTTGATGAACCAACAGATCGGCAATCCGTTGCCAATCCAAAGCCTCGGGTCCCAGGGCGTCGTGAATCGCCAAGGCGTGCTCCCAATCCTCTTCCAGGTCGATTCGCAAACGCACGTCGTCGCGATCGATCTTGGCCGGGATCGGAATCAGGCGAAGGTTGAACTTCTCGGGGTGTGAATAAATGTATCGGGTCACTTGTTCGCGGTCGGCCTGCTTTCGACTCGATCGGGCCGCATGGTGCAATGCGCCGCTGCGGAACCATTCGGCACAAATCCCCACCGGCGAGAGAACAGCCGGCTGTCCGTCCCGCGAACAATAGCTTACGTAGTCGCACTTAGGATGCGCCTCGGCCGTCGTGATCAGCCGGTCGATCAGCGTCGGATCGACAAACGGATTGTCGCCGCGAACGCGAACCACCGCCTCGGCCGGGTACTCTTCCAAGGCCTTGGCGAACCGTTGCAGGGCGTCCGATTGAGGTCCGACGAAGGTCGGCACGTCGGGTGGCACCAGATCGGCGACGAACCGTTGCTCGGCCGCGTCGGAAACCACCACGATCACGCCGTCCAGATGCAGGCAATCCGTCACTCGGCGAACGACCCAACTCAACAACGGCTGCCCGCCCAGCCGGCGCGAAATCATCCCGCGAAACCGGGTCGAATCAAAGCATGCCTGCACCACTCCCAACGTCTTCAACATCCGGAAAACTCCTTCTTTCGCGGTCCCACCCGAGACTCATCCCTAAGTACCGAACAATGCAGCCGGTAGTCTATCACTTCCATCGCAAAAGGGTCAAGGTGGAAGTCCGCGACGAGACCAAGTAACTTGCTTGAACGAAGGCACGCTAGCACTGCATGCGGCGGGGCTAGGAGACAAAAGAAGTGCGTCTTCCCGGCTGCGTCAGACGCGCGAAGAACTGCCCTGCGCGAGCTGCTCTTTCCAGTAGGCATACTGCGGATCGCCAGGGCGAAAGGTAAAGACCGCATCGGGCAGAGCTTGTCCCGCTTGATCCGAAGACGGCACGCGCACCAGCACTGCGCCATCCTCGCGCGGTTCGACGTTCCAACGATCGCACTCCATCAGAGTCTCCGTGTCGCCGAATAACACGTTCGAGCCGCTTCATGCAGCCCATTGGTGCTGTAATGCGGGCCCTATTCTGATGAAAATGGCCAGATGATGCCAGATCAATTTCTGCGATCGATCGTGAGTCGGCTCATGCAGGCGGCTTCCATGGCCAAAAGGCGCTGTTTTGTCCTCGATCCGCCGGGCGCGGAGAAGGCGCCCGGCCGACCGCTGGCCGGCAATACGCGGTGACACGGGACGATCAGGGGAATTCGGTTGGCTGCCATGCAACTGCCCACGGCCCGGGCCGCACCGGGTGAACCGGTTTTGGACGCCAATTGGCCGTAGCTGAGCGTTTGCCCGTAGCCAATCCGGCGGCAATGCAGGATCACGCAGCGGCGGAACTCACTGACCGGGCCGGGGTCGATCTCGACATCGGTGAAATCGACTGGCTCCCCGGCCGAATAGGCTTCCAACCGGCGAACCAGGCGGCCATTCCAAGCCTCTTCTTGGGCGTCTTGGGCCAGATTGTCCTCCAATGCCTCCAGGGCGGCCCGGGCGGAAGTGTGCCCAAAAGTCAGTTGCAGCAGCATTTCCCCGGTCCCGATCAGGGCGATCCAGCCCAGCGGGGCAGGCAGGGAGACCGGGTATTTGAATACTTTTGGCGAACTCATTTTGAAAGGGCCTTGTCGTAAAGAGGCTATTCAGACCACCCGCCACATGGGGATACTCCCCCCTTTGACATCCAAGGGCCGCCGGCTCTATACTACCAACAGTTACCGACGGCATGGTGAACTTCACCGCCGCTCGATCGAGGCCAAATCAAAGGAAGGGTTGGATGAATCCCTACAGTTCGCTCAGTGACGATTTCTACATCAACGTGAACTTGGGCACGGAGATGGAGTTGCCCGCCAATCGGGAGACCGTTCTACACTTTTTCGAGCGCGTGCAGAAGACCTACCCTACGATGCGGAACTTCTACTGTCGCGATCGGGGTGATTTTGTGCTCGAGGAAGACAAAGACCAGGGGCACTATCGATGGTGCACGATCGAACCGCGGCGAGTCTGCTCGGGACACGTCAATCCCGAGTCGCTGGACGATGCGATGGCTCAGCACAAGCTGGTGTTGGAATTGGCCCCCTATATGCTGTCGGTCAGCCCTTTGGATTGCGAAGCGTTGGATTTGCTGTTCGGCTTCGATTTCTCCTATCGGGGTAATCAGAACCAGTTGGTGGCCGAGGCGTTGGGAATCAGCCCGATGACGGAACAGTTGGCCGAGATTCCTGGTGCGACGATTATCAACCACGAACCGTCGTTGACCATCGCCTTGGACGAAGACTGCCGAGTGCAGTTTCGTCTGAGCGTTGAAACGCGCACCAACGCCTACCAGATCCGCACGGGCGAGTTCCCGGAAGAGCAGGTCAGCGTCTACGTGACGGCCCGCCAGTATGGCAGCCTGTCGCCGGACAAAACGTTCGTCGATACGCTGGACGAATTGGAACAAGTGTGCCACCAGATGATCGACACGCACGTCGTCGAGCACGTGCTGCAACCGCTGGCACGCGCCATCGCGATGAAGTAGCTTGTCCGTACAAACGGTTTCGGCGGCAAAACCCGCACAACCATTCTAGTCGGTCCGTCCGGTTCGTTCCGGGCATGGCATTTCCCTCGTGAAATCATGTCTTGCCGGTCGTCTTGGTCGGGATTCGTAAGCTATCCTTGCATGAAGAAAGAGTACGCGAGAACCTGAATTTGCCGTTGAGCCGAGGAGGTAACCGTCCGATGCCTAAGAAGAATCCACACCGCAAACAGTTGTTCGTCGACCCCAAAGTGCAAGGCGCCCTGATCGGTCGCGTGATACTCTACTGGGTCGTTTGTCTGATTACGATCACGCTCATGCTGCTTTGCTGGCGGATTGTGACCGGCCCCGCACGAATGTTTTGGACGCATTTCGACGACATGTGGTTCCATTTCGGGCCCGCGCTGATCGCGAGTTTCGTGCTCTTGCCGCTGATCGTCCTTGACCTGTTGAAGCTGAGCAACCGGTTTGTCGGTCCGCTGGTGCGTTTGCGGCGCGGGGTGCGGGCCTTGACCGCGGGTGAGCATGTCGAGCCGATCAAGTTCCGCGAGGGAGACTTCTGGCACGATTTCGCCGAGGAGTTCAACGCCTTGGCCGCCAAGGTCCAGGAGGGAACTTCCCCGTCGCCGCAGTCCGATCCGTACGAACAAGAGCCGGTCGGCGCCGGCGCCGAGTGACCGTGCGAGAATTCGTTTAGCCACCGCGGCCACGCGGTGTTGTAGCCACGTTCGCCAGAACGTGGCCGTAATGCCCCACGTTCTGGCGAACGCAGCTACGACAAGGGGGTCGCATTCTCTCGGGCAACGTGTACAATAGCGGGTTCTGATCGTCCAGAACATTTCCGCTAAATGTACGAGCTTGCCCGACCATGCACGAAGGCCCTCTTAACCCGTCGGCCGGATCGCTTCCGATCCACTGGGTCGACCTGACCATCATCGTCGTTTATCTGCTGGGGATCGTGGGCCTGGGTTGCTGGGCCGGAATGCGGCGCAAAGGCCAACAGGGGCAGGAGTACTTCCTAGCCGGCAAGTCGTTGACATGGCCGATCATCGGGTTGGCGCTGTTCGCCACCAACATCTCGACCATCCATCTGGTCAGTCTGGCCGAGTGCGGGTACAAAACCGGTCTGCTATACGGCAACTTCGAGTGGATGGCCGGCTTCATGCTGATCTGCCTGGCCCTGTTCTTCGCCCCGTTCTACATCCGCTCGCAGGTCGCCACGCTTCCCGACTTCCTCGAGAAACGCTACAGCCGCGGCAGCCGCGATTGGCTGGCGATCCTCTCGATCTTCTCGGCCATCGTGATCCACATCGGGTTCTCGCTCTACACCGGGGCGGTCGTCTTGGAAGGCTTCGTGCTCTCGGGGCTGGTCGAGCATCCCGAGCAGTACCGCTTGCTTACGATCTTCGGCATCGCCGCCCTGACCGGCCTGTATACGATCGTCGGCGGACTGATGGCCGTGGTGCTGACCGAATCGATCCAGACGATCATCCTGCTGTTCGGCGCGGTGTGCATCACGCTAATTGGCCTGGATCAGGTCGGCGGCTGGGAAGAATTGAAGACGCTGGTCGATGCCGAAAAGTTTTCCATTCTCCGACCCGCCAACAGCCCGGCCGATCTGAGCTGGGTAGCCGTGTTTCTCGGCTATCCGGTGATCGGCATCTGGTACTGGTGTTGCGATCAGACAATCGTGCAGCGCGTGTTGGGGGCCAAGGATGAAAACCACGCCCGGATCGGGCCGCTGTTCGCCGGCTTCATCAAGATCCTGCCGATGTTCATCTTCGTGTTACCCGGGCTGATCTGCCTGGGATTGATCAACAAGTGCCAACTGCCGCCGCTGCCTTTGGCCGACGGCGAACCCGATACGGGCAAGACCTACGCCCACCTGATCAAGGGCGTGCTGCCCGTCGGGTTGCGAGGGCTGGTGGCCGCCGCGCTATTGGCCGCACTGATGAGCACCGTCTCGGGCGCACTGAACTCGATCGCCACGCTGTTCAGCTACGACATCGTCAAACGGTGGCGACCGCAAACGTCCGACGGGGCGTTGATCTTGATCGGGCGGATCGTCACCTTCGTGGCCATGATCGCGGCCATCGCGTGGTCGCCGTTCATCGGCCAATTCGACACGATCTTCCAAGGCATGGCCGATCTGATCTGCTACATCGCGCCGCCGATCACGACCGTGTTCCTCTGGGGTGTGTTCTGGCGTCGCGCGTCGGCCACCGGAGCCCTGGTCACACTGCTCAGTGGATCTGTGTTCGGCCTGATCGTCTTCTACCTCGACTGGACCGATACTTTCGGCTGGGCCATCCACTCGATGCTCTCGGCGTTCGGACTGTTTGTCCTCTGTTCGGCGGTGTTGGTCGGTTTCTCGCTGGCCTTCCCTCATCGACACACGGAAGAGAGCGCTGCGTTGGTCTGGAACAATCCTCTGGAAGCGCTGCGCGGCAACACGTGGACCGGCCTGGGTGACTTCCGCTTGCTCGCCGGCGTACTGTTCACGGCCATGGTCCTGTTGTACTGGACGTTCGCGTAGAATACACTGGCACACACAATCGACTCGTTGCCCAAGGAGGCCCCGATGACCCACTTTCAAGTGACCGCCGTCTACTGGCCGGAGGGTTGGGAACCCAACTCGCCGTCCGATGTACCCAATTGCGTCCGGCGGATTCAAGAGCAGTTGAGTGACGCCCGCCTGACCTACGAAAAAGCCTTAACGACGGCCAAGGCTCTGAATCGTCAGTGTATGGACGGCCCCGGCGCGGACTGGTATGTGGTCGTCGAGGTCGAAGATCGGCCCCACCAGCGGACCGTCTCTCGCGATGCGTCCGGCAAGGAGACCACGCGGGAGGTCTACCGGTTTCACGTCGTTCGGCCCGAGCCGGGCGGCCGCGGCGATTGCTCCCATTGTCCGGCCCACGCCTTCCCCTGTGCCGAGGATGACTGTGCCGAGGATGACTGAGCCGAGGACGACGCCAGCAGCGACGAGCAAACGACCACGATCAGCCGAACCCGGTCGGTCGGCGACGAAACTGCCGGTTAGGACTTGTAAAGGAATTACTTCCGGAATTCGTTTAGCCGCCGCCGGCACGGC
>CAYYOX010000079.1:0-13197 GCA_964473065.1 uncultured Planctomycetaceae bacterium
GCCAAATCATCGACCGGTTCCCCTTCCCAGGCTGTTGCGCCGGGCACAGCGGCCACTGGTCCGGACGTTTGGCCTGCCGTCTCGACCGGGGCGGCAGGCGACGTCGAGGTCCACTTCTGACGGACCGATTTGACGAAATCCGGCACCGTGAAGAGAACGGCCGGAGCCGCCGCCGCGGCAACCAGTCCCAGGACGCTAAATGCCATCAGTCTGAACATCGCTCGATTCTCCGTGCCGGTTCATGAGAGTCTTTTTCTTGACAGGATTGACAGGATCGACGGGATGAAGGATCGAGAATCCCGTTGGTTCAATCTTGATACAAGGAATTTCGTGGCTTTTTGTCAGCTTTCATTCAAACGGAGTTGAAGTGTGCTGAAAGGAAACGGAAAAGAGAAAACCAAAGCTTCTCTTCTTTCTTTTCTTCCCCTCTTTTCCTTTATCCTGATCATCCTGTGAATCCTGTCCAAAACCAGTACCCTGAAAATAGTCACAACAGAACCATGGCTTTTTTCCTTTTTCCCTCTTTCCCTTTTTTCCTTCCCAAAACATTTTTGTCCCATTTGCCGGAGGAAGCACGATGGCCCGTCTGTCCGAGTTGATCGGTGTGGAGAGCGAGTTGGCCCAAGTCAGCAATGCCTTGCGGGAACTTGCCCAGGAGCTGGCCGCCCCCACGGTGGGTGCTTATCAAGTGAGTTGTTCCGACGAGGCGGAACGAGAATGCACGGAGGCCTTTCAGCGGTGGTTTGTCCGCGAGATGTTGCCGCCGTTGAAGTTCGACGATCGATCCGCGTTCCGCTCGATCAACCTCGGCGGCCGTTACGAGTCGGGAGCGATTCAGGTTGCCGAACAACACTTTGCAGCTCGGGCGACGCCGGGCGATTCAAAGCTGCTGGCCGTCAAGATCGACTCGCATGTGGGCGTACAGCTTTCGCCGAAGGGACATCGATACGGCCAACTGGAACGCTACGGCCGAGCGTCCACTTGCTGCGGCGCGCTGGCCGAACTGTTCGAGGATTCCTCCTTGCCGGCCGTCAAGGAGTTGCACGAAACGTTTCAAAGCGGCGGCGTCAATCGCTTGGCCAGCCTGCGCGATCCGAACGTCGTGGACGTCGAACATCGGGCCCTGTTTGCGGCCGTGGTCAACGCGCGGCTTCAGGCCGATCGGGTGGTCGCCGAGATCCGCCAGTACGCGCCCCACAGCCCGACCGTGTTTCTCGTGCTGCCGTGCGTGACCATCAATCGGCCCGGGCCCGATAGCGAGATCGTGGTCGGCGAGTACGGGATCGATCGCACGGGCGAGCGGGCTGCGGTGAAGTATCGCGGGCTGGGCGACGATCCGGCCGCCTATCGGCTAAGCCACCAGCGCGATCCGGCCGTTATAACCGACAATCAATGGCCGGCCGCGTCTTGAGGATTCCCCCATGGTTTATTTAATTGGAACGGATGAAGCGGGATACGGGCCGAACTTGGGGCCGTTGGTCATCTCGGCCACTGCGTGGCGCGTGCCCGACGAAGCGGACGCGGAAGATCTCTACGCGCGGCTGGAGCACGTGATCGTAGCCGAACCCAAAGTGGCGAAGCAGCGGGCGGACGAATGCCTGGTGATGGCCGACTCGAAAGCCCTTTACAAGCCGGGCAAGGGGCTTAGGCAACTCGAGCGCGGATTATTGGCCGCCTTGGCACTGACCGGGCATCGGCCCCGATCGTGGTGGGACGTCTTCGAAGCCTTGGCCCCCGATGTCGTGTCCCACTTGCGAACGATCCCCTGGTATGCGCCGTACGATGTGCCCGTGCCGCGACAAATCGATCCGGACGATCAGCAGCCGGTGATCGACCGGTTGCGCGATGGGCTCTCGAAGGCCGGCGTGGAACTTCTCGGGATGCGAAGTCGGGCGATCTTTCCCGGGCAGTTCAACCAACTGGTCGACCAGCACGGCTCCAAGGGGACCGCCCTGTCGCATGCAACCTTGGCCTTGGCGGCCGAAATGATGGAACCGCTCGGGCAAGGCCCGATCCTCGTGCTGTGTGACAAACACGGCGGGAGGAACCGATATACGGGCCTGCTGATGGAACACTTCCCGCAGTGGTTGATGGAAGTGCAAGACGAGGGTCGCCGACAAAGCGTCTACCGTTTCGGACCGGCCGAGCGGCGCGTCGAGTTCCGTTTCCAAGCCCAAGGCGAAGCCCACTTACCGACGGCCCTGGCCTCGATGGCGTCGAAGTACCTGCGCGAGTTGGCCATGGAGGCGCTGAACGCGTTCTGGCGCCACCACATCCCCGACCTGAAACCGACGGCCGGCTATCCCCAAGACGCCCGACGGTTCAAGGCACAAATTGCCGACGTACAAGCCGAGCTACAGATCGACGACCACATACTTTGGCGAAACAGGTAAGAAGCCGAAAGCGGCCATGCCGGCTGGCGCGGGTGTCCGGTCGATCGGGGCAATTTCTCCAACTTCACACGCCCGTGGCGCACTTGCAAATAATCCGCGCTGGCCCTTGCCGGGGTGGGCTTTGGCCATAGACTGATAGTGGAGGCCCGACGCGATATTTCATCCTTCCGACGAGCACAACATGGCTACTGACACAGAACTTTACGGCGACGAACTGTATCGGGAAAACATTCTCGATCATTACGAAGACCCGTATCATCGAGGGCATTGCAGGGTCTGCACGCACGCCCACGAGGACGACAACCCGCTCTGCGGCGACGTGATTCGCATGGAGTTGCAAATCGACCCCTCGGGCCGGCTGATGGAAATCTACTTCAACGGGGAAGGTTGCTGCATCAGCCAGGCGTCGGCCTCGATGCTGGTCGAGGCCATGGACGGCAAGCCGGCTGACGAGGTCAAGCAGTTTTCGGCCGAGGCTATGCTCGAACTCTTCGGACCGCGGCTGACCCCTAATCGGCAGAAGTGCTGCCTGTTGCCGTGGCAAGTGTTGCAGGCGGCCATCTTCTCGCCCGCCGACGGAGAAGCGCCATGAGCGGATCGACGCAGGAAACCTTGCTGGATGTCGAAGCCCTGCGGGCCGATTTCCCGATCCTGGCGCAGACGGTTCGCAACCGCGTGCCGCTGGTCTATCTGGACAATGCGGCCACCACGCAACGCCCCCGACAGATCATCCAGACCATCGTCGAGACCTACGAGCGACACTATGCCAACGTCCATCGGGGAATCCATTGGCTGGCCGATCGGTCGGACGATCTTTACGAGAACGCCCGGGAGAATGTCCGGAAGTTCATCGGCGCCGCACGGCCGGAAGAAATCATCTTCACCGGCGGGACAACCGATTCGATCAATCTGGTCGCGCGAAGCTTCGGCGAGGCGAACATCGGCCCGGACGACGAAATCCTGTTGACTGAAATGGAGCACCATTCCAACCTCGTTCCCTGGCTGCAATTGGCCCAACGGACCGGGGCGACGATTCGATACATTCCGCTGAGAGACGACGGGCTGCTGGAACTGGACGCCTTGGACCGTCTGCTTACGAAGCGAACGAAGCTGGTGGGCGTGGCGGCCGTCTCGAACGTGTTGGGGACCGTCAATCCGATCCGAGAAATCGTTTGCCGTGCCCATGACATCGGGGCCGTGGTGCTGGTCGACGCCGCGCAAAGCGTACCGCATCATCCGACCGACGTGACAACCTTGGGCGTTGATTTCCTGGCTTTCAGCGGGCACAAGATGCTCGGGCCCTCGGGCTGCGGCGTGCTTTATGGACGGTACGACTTACTGGACGCGATGCCGCCGTTTTTGGGCGGTGGGAGCATGATCCGCCGCGTGAAACTCGAAGGCTTCGAGCCGGCCGAGCTGCCGCAGAAGTTCGAGGCCGGCACGCCGCCGATTGTCCCGGCCATCGGACTGGGGGCCGCTGTGGACTACTTGCGGCAGGTCGGACTCGAGGCGATCGAGCGACATGAACTCCGCCTGACCGAGTATGCCCATCACCTACTCGAAGGCATCGAAGGCGTCCGCATTCTCGGTCCGAATCCACGTCAGAAAGGCGGGATCGTCAGCTTCACGCTCGATCGGATCCACGCCCACGACGTGGCCCAGGTGCTCGACCGCCACGGCGTGGCCGTCAGAGCGGGGCATCATTGTGCGATGCCGCTGCACAAGCGATACGGCATTTCCGCCACCACGCGGGCGAGTTTCTACTTCTACAACACGCTCGAAGAAGTCGACAAGCTGGCCGAGGGCATCGAGCAGGTCAAACGCGTCTTCCGCCGAGGCAAACCCCGCACGCGCCGCCGCTAAACGAGAATAACACTCACTTCGGCGGTTCCTGTTTTTCGGCCCACCATTGTTGCACTTTGTCGCGGACCTCGGTGGACGGGAAACGATAGGCGTGGATCGGCCAACGAGCCAACTGGGGAGTGACAACCGATAGCAGGCCCAACTCCTTGGCCGAACCCTGGTGTCGCCTAAGCAACACGCCGGCCGCGGTCGCGCCTAGCTGCGGGCCGTTCTCGTAGCCTTCGACCAACGGGTCGTCGCGCCCAATCAGCCCGGCCAGCCAGCGGTCGGCCTCCGGCCAGGGATCGCGGTTGGCGATGGCCAAGGCGGCGATCCAGTGCAGGTGATACGGAGCGTCCGACGTGGGCGGTAGAAAGCTTCCTTCGTCGATCGCCTTGAGCAATCCCGGCGCGGCCTCTTTGGCGCCGTCGACGGCCAATTGTCGGCAGATCATGCCGAATCGGCTCGGTCGGTCCATCGCCGTGTTCCCCACCGGCAAGGGCTTGTCCTCGACCAACAGAAAATACTGCCCGGCAAAACGAGAGACTTCCTTCGGATCGAGTTGCGGCAGCATCAGCAGCTCGGCCTCGGAAAGCTCGCGACTCTCGGAAAGCATCCGATCGAGCGTGCGTCGGCTGATGGCGGCCAGCCGCTTCGCCTCGTCGGTCTCGACGTGTCGCTTGTACTGCGATCGACGCTGCGGCGTGGGTAGGTTGACCAGATGGAAGAACGCGCCCGGCTGTTTCGGATGCGGAAAGGCCACGCCCACCGGATACTCACCCTCGGAAAGATTCACCCCGCTGACGCAATGGGCCACCTTGTCGTCGATCCGATCGAAGTGACTCGGCCGCGGAGCGTTCAGAGTCTGACTGGGGACACCCACGATCAGATGCTGCTCGCCCAGGTGGCGACGCCCCTGCCAATACTCGGCCACCATGGCCGGCCGGAAAGGCTTCAGCAGCTTCTTGATCCGCAGGATCGTTTCCGCCTCTTCACAACGCTTCAACTCGGCTTTCAGCGCGGTCTTCACTCGCGGGACGTATTCGTCGCGGAACAAGAGGCCCTTGAGCTGCCGCGTTACTCCCAGGCGAACCGTGTACGAATCGTCACCCAGCTTGCCGATCAATTCGGCAATCTGCTCGTCCGAGAGTTCGGCGACCGGTTGCGGTGCGGCCTCGGGCAATCGGGCCGTCAGTCGCTTCAGATGCCAGCGGACTTCGAACGACGTATCCAACCGGGCCAGCACGCTTTGAAATTCCGCCGAGAGAAACGCCCCCAACTCGGGCCGAGCCGCCATCTCTTCCAGCTTAACGGAGGCCCCTTGCCGCACTTCATAGCGATCGCTGTCCAAGTTGCTCAGCAGGCCGGTCAACTCGGTCCGGACCTCCTGCCGGCGCTGGGGCGAAAGATCCTCGGCCGCGGCGACCCTCGGCGAGATCGACGTGAGGACGAGAAAGCAAAAAAGAAGCAGAATTCGCGGCATCAGCCCGCCCGGGAAATTATGACCGTATCTAGTGATCCATACCCATTATAGCAAAATCGCACGTTCCCCGCTGCCCGTAAATCGAAACGACCGGTGACGCGTTCAATGAAGCAATCAAGGCGTGGGGAGGAAAAAAGGGGAGGAAAAAAGGGAAAAGGAGGAAAAGGGGAAAAAGAAAGAAGAAGAAAGGGGAAAGCGGAAATGGTTGCATAGCAATATGTTAGGTCATGTTTTGCCGAGAGGACTTCGCGTCATTTGGCCCAAATTGCTGGTGGGTTGTAACGTCGAAAATGATGGGTGCCATGCCCACGCTTGCGTGGGCATGAGGCTCAGTTTCCCCCTGGTTTCACGCATGCCCACGCAAGCGTGGGCATGGCACCCGACTATTATCAACAGGAACTAGCTAGACGGGGAAACTGCTCATCGCGATCGCCATGGCCAAACTGGTGGCGTTCAGCGACATGTGGAGCACGATCGACGCCGCGATGCGATGCGTCCGGGCGTAGAGCGTTCCGAGGAACAGGGCGAACAGAAACAGGGTCAAGGGGTCCGGTGCGACATGCTTCGGCAGCACGGAGGCCAAGCCCATTTGCATTAGATAGATCGGCGCCGCGACGGCGAAGAACGTCATCAGCCCCAACCGCACATCCGCGAAAAACTTCTCCGGAACCCAACCCAGGTCGGCGGCCGTGGCCCCGACGCGGACGCGCGTCAACCAGACCGCGAACAAGACCGTCAACACACTGGCCGCCGCATTGCCCGCCACCAGAAGCATCACGTAATGCGGATCGAACATGGGTGTTTCGACGCGGAAGTGCATTCGGGCGAACAGTAGCGAAGTCAACAGGATGGGGCCAATGCTTCCCGGCACGATTCGTCGCAACGTGGGCATCCATGGCCGCAGTCGCCGTTGCTTCGCCTCCAACCAGCCTTGCAATAGCACGCGGAAGAGAAACTCTTCGGCCAATGGGGCAACGACCACGACCGCCATCGCGCAGACGAACAGGACGATCGGCGTGCCTTCGTCGAGCAGCCGAATGACCGTGTGGGCCGTGTTGGAACTGTTGGCGTCTTGCATGACCGGCGGCTTGGTCAGACCGCTGTCCGCAAGGATCGCGTGGGCCATCCCCACCATGCCGGCCGCCGTGGCCACGTAGACCAGCAGCACCAGCAACAGATCCACCCCTTGCCAGGGGACGTGCCGTCGAGGTTCGTACGGCACCACCGGTTGCCGACGCCACAGCCGTTGCACCACCGTGATCCAAGCGGCCAGACAAAACCAAAGGCCCGCGGCCAGCGCCAAAAGCAACCACAGCGGAATGATTTGGGGAGGTGGCTGGTCCACGGTCGGCAAACGGCTCTTGGATTCGACGGAGTGTTTTGACAGGATGAACAGGATTTACGGAATGGGAAGTCTCGTGCTTCAGTATGCAGTAGGCAGTGGGTAGTGGGCAGGAAAAAGACGATGTGCGTAACTGCCTACTGCTCACTGCCTACTGCTTGCTGCTTCAAGAGTTTGACGGCCGTCAGGACGTAACCGATGCCGGAGTAGACGGTCAGCAGCACGGCCGACCAGACCGAAATAGCCAACAAGCAGCCGCACCATGCAGCCGGCTCGCCAATTCCGGCCCAATGCAAATAGAACAGGCTCACGCCGGCTGCTATGCACTGTAACACCATCTTCAACTTGCCCGACATCTTGGCCGAAAAGTCGGCACCGCGCTCTTCCAGAAAACTTCGCAACGCGGTCACCAGCAGTTCGCGGCCCACGATCACCACAACCATCCAAGCCTGCACGCCCCACCATTCATCGATCATCTTCGGCGCGGCTGCCAGGAAAATGAACGTTCCGCAGATAATCACTTTGTCGGCGAACGGATCGAGAATTCGACCCAGCGTGGTCACCTGCCCATACTTTCGGGCATAGTACCCGTCGAGCCAGTCGGTCGACGCGGCAATCACGAACAGAACCAGGCCGATCAGGTAGCACTCCCATACCAGGAAGCCGAACAGCACGATCGACAGGGCCAGCCGTGCCGCGGTCAGTTGGTTGGGCAGGTTCATCACGGTCGACGGGGATTGATCGGTCGGTTGCCCGTGTTTCCTGGAATCGGTGCTCGACATATCGGATCTCGCCACGGTTGACATGGACTCTCAGCGGGGTTCCTCCACCGCCGCTCCTATTAGATCATAATCGCGAGCCGCGACAATCTCACAGGGCACAATTCGACCGGCCGCCAGATTCTCGCCCGTGATGTAGACCAACCCGTCAATCTCGGGCGCATCGGCGTAGGTCCTGCCCACATAGGCGTCCCCGACCCCCGGTGTATCTGGCCCCGGTATATCACGATCGATCAAAACATCCAACCGTCGACCCACCTGATTTTCACCCCATGCGAAGGCAATTTCCTGCTGAACGGCCAAAAGTCGGTCACAACGGGCCTTCGTCTCCTCTGCGGAAGGGTGGTCGCTTAGTTTTTCAGCGGGAGTCCCGGGCTCATTGCTATACCCAAATACCCCAAGTCTCTCAAATTTCCGTGATTGCACAAACTCAACTAACTCGTCGAACTCGGCTTCCCCTTCACCTGGGAAGCCGACCAAGAGCGTGGTGCGCAGCACGACCGAGTCGATCCGCCCACGGAGTCGGTCCAGCAGCCGTTCGGTCTGGGTTCGGCTGATTCCACGCCGCATCTGTCGCAGGATCTTGTCGTTGATGTGTTGCAACGGCAGGTCGAGGTACGGCAATACTTTCTTGGCCGAGCTGAGCAGATCGATTAGTTGGTCGTCGATCAGGTTGGGATACAAATACATCAGGCGGATCCACGCCAAAGAGTCGATGGCCTCGAGTTGGGGCAATAGATCGACCAGCCGCGGCTTGCCATACAGATCCACGCCGTAGTAGCTCGTGTCTTGCGCCACCAACACGAGCTCGCGCACCCCGTCGTCGGCCAGATGTTGGGCCTCGGCGACCACTTGCTCGATCGGCTTGCTGGCGTAAGGCCCTCGCAGTTGAGGAATCGAACAGAACGCGCATTTCCGGTCGCAGCCCTCGGCGATCTTCAGATAGGCCACATGGGCGGATGTCATCCGCAGCCGGTCGTCGTCCGCCATGGCCAACTTCGGTGCTTCGCGAAAATGGGCACGTTTCACTGGATGTTGGGGCACAGGCTGCTGGCCTAACAGACCGGCGACCGTGGTGATCTCGTCGCGAGCAAACACGCCCATGACCTGATCGATCTCGGGAAACCGGTCCAACAACCCCTCGCGGTCGCGCTCGGCCAGACAACCGGTGACAATCACCCCGCCGACACGTCCTTGCCGCTTCAGGGCGAGCATCTCCTCGATAATGCCCAGCGACTCGTCCCGTGCGTCGCGAATGAACCCGCACGTATTGATGACCACGAACTGGGCCTCTTCCGGCCGCTCGACCATCCGATATCCGCGGAGCCGCAACAGCCCGGCCATCCGCTCGCTATCGACCAGATTCTTAGGGCAACCGAGGCTAATCAGGGCGTAAGTCCCTTTGGGAGCGTTCTCAGACACAGGCAATCACCGGCAAATACCTCAAAAAGCCCACCGATTGCATCGGTGGGATCCGCGGGGGGATAACAAAACAGCACGACCCCGCATCCTAAACCATCCGCGGCCGAGTCGTAAGTGGCACAATTCGGCCGTTTGACAACCGCCGGGCCGCATTGGATAGTGTAGCTATGTACACTTTTCCAGGGAGACCCGCCGCCTTCGTCGGCCGAGTTGCAATGCTGGCGGTCGGTCCACGACGGCACCCGACTCGTACAAGGTTGGCCGGTGCACGAAGCCGGTTGGAAACGAGAGATCCTCCGCACCGAAGTCGAGCTGTTCCTACAGGAAGCGTAATATGTAGGGTGGGTCGAGGCACGAAGACCCACGCATCGGAATAACGAAGCACGAAATGCTATTCAGGGCGTTTGCACCCGCTGCCACTGCCGAAAGAGGTCGTTGACGTGCAACGGCTTGGAGAGGACGGCCGCTGCGCCGGCTGCGATGGCGCGGCGATGGTCCTCGATTCGGGGGAAGTCGAGCAAGACCAGGACCGGCGCCGGGTGGATTGATTGAACCAGATGTTCTAATTGCTCGAGTTGCTCGCCACGGCAATCGGTTCCGTCGAAGACGGCGGCCACGGCCCCTTCGAGGCGGGCCGGTCGGGGCGGTCGCAGCCAGACGGTCGAACATCCCCGCCCGCGCAAGGCGGCCGAGAGCCAATCTTCCATGCCGTAATGCGGTGTGTGGATAGCGACCAATCCCTGGTTCGGCGCCGGCACGTCTTCGATCGGCATCAAGAGCCGTTCCTCCTCGGCCGCCGTGGCCGGCAGGGCCCAGGTTGTTATTTGGCCGCGCTGTAAGAGGTCCAATTCCCAGCGGCATCGGCAGACCCACTGGTGCCAATAGACGCGGACCGCGCCGGGCCACGGTTTGCCGGTCCGCATTTCCCCTTCGCACCAACTTCCCATCAACCCCAGCACGGGCGCCAACGGCGACAAGCGCCGAAGCCGATCGACGGCCTGATGCGAGAACTGGCCCGGATAAGACTGAGCCACCACGATCAGGTCGACCGCCGCTTGATCTTCCGCCGTCGAGATCACGCACCCCAAGTCGGCCAACTCCCGGCTGGCTTGCCGAAACTCGGAGCGATCCGCTTCACCAACAAAAAGTATGTTCAACTGCGACATGTTTCTGGTGTTATAAAGCCGCGACCGTTGGTCGCGAACATCGGCGAGGAAAACGCGTCGTTAGGTAGCATCGGGCGCGACCAATGGTCGCGGCTTTATATTACAAGTTGGCTTCCTTCTCGACAATCAACCGATGGGCCTGACTCGCGTTGGAGCTGTCGCGCAACGCGTCGAGAAAACCGGGCGAGCCGATCACGCGGCTGAGTCGGGCCAAGGTCTTTAGGTGGCCGCGGTCCTCCATCGAGCAGATCAGAAAAAAGACGTCGGTCAACGGAGCGCCCGCGCCAAACGGGATGCTGGTGGTCGTCACCCCGAGTGCCAAGAACGGTTGGGCCAGGATCTTGGCCATGGGACGCCGCGGATGCAACAGGGCGATGCCGTTCTCCAATGCGGTGGAGTGCATGTCTTCACGCGAGCAAACGGCCTCGGTCATCTTCTCGGGATCCCAAAGCCAGCCGGTCCCGGTCGCCAGTTGGACCATTTCGCGAATCACCGAGTTGCGGGTCCTGGCCGGCAGCGGCACGGCCATGGCCTCCTGCGGGAGCATGTCGGCAATGCAAACCTCCCAGCGGCCTTGCTTCCCTTCGGATCGCTGCAACACGTTCTCGACCTGGACCAGTTCCTCCTCGTCCGAGAGCCCGATCTGCTGCTCGAGCCAGTGATGGATCTCGGCCCGGGCAAACCGCCACTGGCCGGCAACCTTTCGGCCAGGCAGCCTATCGCGATCGGCCAATCTCCGCCCCTGTTGGGGGGTCAGGTGCAAGTAGACGGCGAAGCCATCGAGATCAAAATCGTCTTGGGCCATAGTAAACTCGGTCAAACGGCATGTTTCAGCTAGCCATGTTCCCGTATCTTACCGTGTTTGTCTAGTCCAACTTGTGTGATGGTGGGGATGGGTGCCTCATGTTTTGGGGAAGGAAAAAGGGGAAATAGGAAAAAGGGGAAAACGGAAGAGGGAGAAGTATGGCGCTGAGGTTTTTGTAGGAAGCGACTCCAGTCAGCGTTTTCCCCTTTTCCCTCTTTCCCATTTTTCCTCCTCGTCCCCGAATTGCCTCATTTCATCCGCCCGGAATCTCGCCTTGACAGGGTGGCCGAAATTCGGACAATCCGTCCTCCTCCGATTAAGTCGGGAACCACGTCGCGTTCCTTTTCATTTGACACCCTCAGGCAAGGAGGCCTTGGGTCATGCAAGTCTGTCCCGAGCTGGGACAACTCGTTCGTCTGAGCCGGTTGTTGCCGGACGCCGTATTCGTCGGCGCCGATGACATCGCTGTCTCGGGCTGCGCCTGCGACTCGCGTCGAGTCAAGCCGGGTGATCTGTTCGTGGCACTCCAGGGGAGCCGCCACGACGGGCATGAGTTTATCGACGAAGCGGTCGGCCGAGGTTGCTCGGGCGTGCTTAGCGACCGGCGGTTGCCACAGCTTGCCGTGCCGACGTGCATGGTATCGAACCCTCGGCATGCTTACGGGCTGATCTGCCACGCCTTGGCCGGCAATCCTAGTGCCCAGCTCAAGGTGATCGGCATCACGGGCACCAACGGCAAAACAACCACGAGCTGCCTGATTGCCAGCATCCTGAACACGGCCGGCTACCAGATCGGCTTGTTGGGTACCTTGGGTTACCTCGACGGAAAAGACATCGAAGATCCGACCCATACCACGCCGCCCGCCGATCAGATGGCCGCGTGGCTGGCTCGCATGGCACGCAACGGATGCTCCCACGCCGTGGTCGAGGTCTCCAGCCATGCGTTGGACCAAGCCCGCGTGGCGGGAACCCGGTTCGACGCGGCCTGTATCACGAACATCACGGGCGACCACCTCGACTATCATTCCACATTGCGCTATTACCGGCTGGCCAAGTCGAAGCTGCTGGACTACCTGCTGCCGGAAGGGTTTGCCGTGATCAACGCGGACGATCCGACCTCGGCCGGGTTCCTTACGCGAATCGACGGCCCGGTACTGACGGTCGGGATCCACTCGCCCGCCGAGATTACCGCGACACTCGTCGAGCGTTACCTCAGCGAGCAGACGTTCTTGCTGACCGCCGGGAGCGACACGGTGCCGGTTCGCACTCGCATGATCGGCACGCATCACGTTTACAACTGCCTCGTGGCGGCGGCCGTCGGACTGACCTACGGGATCGATCTGACCACGGTCGTGCGTGGCCTGGAGGAAGCCGAGCATGTGCCGGGTAGGCTCGAACGAATCGAGTGCGGCCAGCCGTTCGGTGTTTTCGTCGACTACGCCCACACACCCGACGCGTTGGCCTGTAGCTTACGAACCTTGCGCGAAGTGACCGCGGGTCGGTTGATCTGCGTGTTTGGCGCCGGCGGGGATCGCGACCGGCAAAAACGTCCCGCCATGGGCCGGGCCGTAGAAGCCGAGGCCGATCTGGCCGTGCTGACCAGCGACAACCCGCGCAGCGAAGATCCCTGGGCCATCATGAGCGATGTATCGCAGGGATTTCATCGCTCGGGCGATGCCATCGTGCTGGCCGATCGAACGACTGCCATTCACCGGGCACTCGAGGAAGCCGGGCCGGGCGACTGCGTGTTGATCGCCGGCAAGGGACACGAAACATTCCAGATCGTCGGCGACGAGCAAATCGACCACTACGACGTCGAGATCGCCCGAGATTGGCTGTATGAAGCAGTAAACAGTAGGCAGTAAACAGTAGGCAGAAACGACCCTAACCCCCTTTTCCCGTTATGAATTCTCTTCACGACCTGACACGGACGCTTGGCGGCGAACTGTTTTTTGGCGGCGTGGC
>CAYYOX010000079.1:13297-15518 GCA_964473065.1 uncultured Planctomycetaceae bacterium
AAACGAGAACATTTCGGCGGGACAGTCATCGCCGTGACCGGCAGCCAGGGCAAAACGACCGCCCGACAGATGATCGACGCCGTGCTTCGCTCGCGCCTCTCGGGCACGAGCAGTCCGAAGAACTACAATAACCACGTCGGGTTGCCGCTGAGCATGTTCGCTATCGAGCCGAACCACGACTACGCGGTATTGGAATTGGGCGCCGGTCGACTGGGCGAGATCGCCTCGCTGGCGAAGCTCTGCATTCCCAAGGTGGGTGTCATTACTCAAGTCGGCGATGCCCACTTAGGCGGGTTCGGCAGCCGACAGGGGATCGCGCAAGCCAAGGCCGAATTGCTAGCCGCCCTGCCACCCGACGGACGCGCCGTGTTGGGCGACGATCCTTGGCTGCGAGTGGTGGCCCGGGCGTCGAAGGCCCAAGTCACCTGGGTCGGCACCGACGCGGGCTGCGACATCCGCGCGACCGACGTGATGAGCCGGCAAGGCATGCTGAAATTCCGCGTGGACGACTGCCCGTTCGAGGTGCCCGTCTGGGGACAACACAACCTAACGTCCGCCCTGGTAGCCGTGGCTGTGGGACAGATGATGGGATTCGACCTGGAGGAAGCGGCCCAAGCGCTGCGCGAGTTCCAACCGATCGCCATGCGATGCCAAGTCATGGAAGCCCGTGGCGCCACGATCATCAACGATGCGTACAACTCGAGCCCCATGTCCATGCGGGCCGCCTTGCAGTTACTCAGCGAGTTCGACACGACCGGACGCCGCATCGTGGTGGCCGGAGAAATGGCCGAGCTGGGGACCGAGTCGGTCCGCCTGCATTGGCAGATGGGAAAACAGACCGTCACGCTCGGCGAGGCCGATTTGCTGATCGCCTGTGGACGGTTCGCACGCTATGTGGCAGCCGGGGCACGAGCCGCCGGACTGCCCGAAGGACGAACGATCATCTGCGCCACCACGGAAGAGGCCCAGCCCTATCTCGGGCAAGCGGTCCAGCCGGGTGACGTGGTGCTGGTCAAAGGCTCCCGAGTGATGGCCATGGAACGAATTGTCGAGGCGTTGCGGGAGTATCCGCGTCGCCGTGTGGCGTAAACAACGAACAAATAAAACGATCCCGTAAGAACACCAAAATAATCACAAGTTTCGTCGACTGTGTCCGGTTTGCGGGAACCTGGCACTACCCTTCCCTCCTTGGGTAGGAGCAACAACTTGCCGGACCACGCGGTCTCTGGGTCGATCGCACCGGCAAGCGCTTCACGACGGAGCTTGACACTGAGCGCCGGGGCGGTGCTTCAACACCGTCCCGGTTGCTCAGGGATACATTGTGAAGGACAGCCCGGTTCCTACGCTCGGCGTGGGAGCCGGCGAATCCTTCATCACTCATCTTCTCTTCTCATGCTTCTCTGGCTCTTAGACTATTTGGCGATCTCTTGGCCCGACGCTTCCGCCTTGGCGGACTTCACCGCGTTGGGGAAGATCACGCTCCGCGCGGCCCTGGCCGCGATGGTCGGTTTCCTGGCGGCCGTCCTGCTGGGACCAAAATGGATCGCCTGGCTGAAACGTCGCTTTCGCGAGCCGATCAAGAGCGATTCGCCCGAGATCTGCCGGCTCCATCAGGACAAACAGGCTACGCCGACCATGGGCGGTTTGTTCATTGTGGCCGGACTGGCCGCCGGGGCAATCTTCTTCGGCGACCTGACAAACGTCTACCTGCAATTGGCCCTGCTGGTGGCTGGCGGGCTGGCAACGATCGGCGCCGTCGATGACCTGGTCAAGCTACGCGGCACACGAAACGGCATCTCCGCCCGGGCTAAGTTGCTGGGGCAAGTGGCCATCGCGACCGTGGCCATGGTGATCCTCTACAATCATCATGCGGCCTTGCCCGACGCCTTGCAGTGGCGGTTGCCGTTGGTCGGCACAGGTGTCTCGCTGGGATGGTGGTTCGTGCCGCTGGGCGTGCTGGTGATCGTCGGCAGTTCCAATGCAGTAAACCTGACCGACGGCCTCGACGGACTGGCCGGCGGATGCCTGATCTTTGCCACCGCCGCCATGGCTGTGGTGACCTACTGCGCCGGGCACGCCGAACTGGCCGCCTACCTGAACCTGCCAAAAATCCCCGGCTGCGGTGAAATGACCGTGCTGGCCGGGGCCATGATCGGCGGCGTGTTGGGATTCCTCTGGTTCAATTGCCACCCGGCCCAAGTCTTCATGGGCGTCACGGGCG
>CAYYOX010000080.1:0-9639 GCA_964473065.1 uncultured Planctomycetaceae bacterium
CGAAATCGTCGTTGTTGGTGAACCCGGCCAGGATTTCGCTCGGCGAGGGACCGTGCGGATTGTAGTTTAGCTCGGTGATCCGCAGGAAATCCTGCAAGGGTCGTTCGGAGATGGTGCTGCCTACGGTGATCGAATCGCTGCCGACGAGTTGATCTTGGTGGTTGTAGACCTTGAAGTTCAGCAGGTTATCGCCATAGGCCACGGGGACGGTAACTTGCCACTGTTTGTCGTCCAGCCAAGTAACTTCCAGAGGCTCGGGGAGGCCATCGACGCGGATCTGGCGAACATCGATCCAGCCGTTGCCTACAAGGGTGACGGCCGACTCGTCGACGGAGAAGTCGTTGCCGCCGTTGGTGGTGATTACGAAGGGGATTTGGCTGGGTAGTCGGGGCAGTACAAAGCTCGTCCGGCCGATGATGTTGTTGACGTATCCCGCATAACTCGCACCGGCCATTTCGCCATAGTGCTGAAGCCAAGGCGTCATGTAGGCTGCGTTGAACGAGGTGTTGATGATATCGTAGAGATGCCCGTAGAAGAGCCGCGAGTAGACGGGCCGCGTAATGATCTTCGCAAGGTTCTTGTTCCCCCATAGAGCCGTGTTGGTCGGATAGGCAAAGACAAAGTTCCAGTCCCACGGCAGGGCGATGATTTTGCCGTCCTCGGGACGGGCATACATGTTGAGGTTGTGCGGATTCCCTTGCGTGTACATGTCGCCGATGCCGGCCAACGAGGCCATGGCAAACACGCGCATCCACCCGTCGACGTCCATCAACTCGGCCACGGCTTGCTCCAACGCAACGCCGCTGAGGCTAAAGGCCTGGGCCATGGCCACGTAGCTGCTGTAGTCGTCGCGCGTGCGACTGCTGTTGATCAACGTGCTCCAGCGGTACTGTTCGGGATCGTTGCCGAGATGGGAGATGTCGTAGTTATACATCCAGCCGATGGGGTTGAACGGGAGTTTGTTACCCTCGGGGCTGCCGTTGTCGGTCGCCATTACGACGCGGATGCCCTCCATCTTGAACATCGTGCCCCCAGCGTCGTCGTTGAACTGCGACTCGAGGAACATGTCGTTGTACCGGGCCATCGAGAGCAGGGCCGTGCCCACGTTGTCGCTACGGTGGGAGATCAGATTGACGATGTCGTCGTACATGCCGGGGATATCGCCGGCCTGATTGATCAGGTGCTTAACGATGATCTCGTTGACCCCGGCCCGCTTGATGGTGACCGTCTCGTGGATGCCGCGGAAGATGTGATCGGCGGGAAACTTGACGTTGAACCCGGTCCAAGCGGTACTCTGGCGGCTGAACATGCTTCCGCGCAGCCTCACGCCCGCATCGTAGAAGACCTCGCTTTCGTTGTAGACGATGGTCGCGCCGAGCCGGTCGTTGCTGAGGATGTTGATCGGCGTGTGCATGACGGCCGAATCGGCGGCCGTGAGGATGATACGGAAGTTCTGTTTGGTGTCGATGGCCCGCCCGTCGTCGACTTTGATCAGGGCCCGCGACTCGTTTCCTGCGGCGGGATACGTGGAACTGGCGCCCAGCGCATCGGTCCCTTCAACGTAGAACTGCACGATCGCGCCGCTGCTTTGCCCGGGAATCGTTGCCGAGTAGCCCGCATTCGCGTCGCCGGTCATTGTCACGCTCTGCCATGTACCGCCGTCGAGGCGATGCCAGAGCGTCATCGTCAAAACGCCTTGAGGATCTTCCGCCCGGACCGAGACGGTGATCTCTTCACCCGGTTGCGGGACGGCCGGGCTGTGGATGAACTCGGTGTAGGTCGGACCGAGGTTCGCCTCGTAGGAAGAGTTTCTTGCGCCCGGCGTACCGTGGTACTGGGGGACTTCCAGAATCGTGGTGTCGACCACCTTGTTGTAATACAACTCGGTGTGCAGTTGATTCGAGCCGCCGAGCCATTTGGCGTCGAACGATATTTCGTACTGCAGGCCCGGGGTAACCGCCACGATCGAACTGCCGTATTTCAGCGTGGTCTCGACGCGATTGCTCAAGTAGCTGGTCGGACCGGTCGCGATCAGATGCAGCACGCTGTTGCCCGGGTTGTCCGGATCGTCGATGACCTCGGAGTGCCCGTGGTTTCCCATCAGCCGCCATTTATCGGTTCCGGTATCGAAGGCGGCATTCTGAATCAGGTCTCGATTGCCGGCCTCGACGACCGACACGTTGTCGATCAACACCTCGCCGTCGCGCAACAGGCCCATGCGAAGTTCGTGGAAGCTGTAACCGGCCGCCGGATCGAAGACGGGCGTGACGGCCTGCATTGTGTAGCTGTAATGTTTCCAGGCGGATTGGGCCGCTTCGTCGCTGGCCGCCCAAGCCTCGGCCGCGCTGTTGTCGGCAAACGGGTCGCGCAACTCCAAGCTGCCGCCGCGCCCGTCGGCGAACCGCGGCCAGGGCTTGTCGTCGTAGTAGAACACCTCGTCGGCCGGGTTGCCCGCTGCATCGAGCAGGACGACGCGATCGTTCTTGTTCGATAGATCACGCCCGAAGTTGCCGATGATCGTGATGTCGGGATACTTCTGCTGAAGGGCCGTGGCATTGTTGCCGATCACCAGGTACTCGTCCGGCCCAAGGATCGTTGCGGCGGGAAACTCGAAATCGACCGCATCCTCCAGCCGCCAGCCGCCCAGCTCGACGGCCCCGTTTCCGCGGTTGTACAACTCGACCCACTCCTCACCGTTCTCGGCATATATCGGATCCAGTTGGGGCTGATGATGATACATGATCTCGTTGATCACGATCTCATCGTGCAACGCAAACGCGTTCGGACCGCCGGGGGTGGGAATGTCGGCAACCAGCCAGCGTCCCGTCCCGTCGGGCGATCGGCCGCGCAACCGCTGATCCACTTCGACGCCGTCGAGGATCGCCTGACGGTTGGGGCGATAAAGGAAGAGTTTCTCGCCAACAGTGGCCGCGAAACCGAGTTGCGTCGGAGTTAGGGCAAGGAACTCGCCGGGCGAGAGCAACGTTTCGGGAAAGACATACTCCAGCCCGGCACTAGAGCGGACGACGTGTCCGGCTAGTTGCACCGGCATGTCGCCGCCGTTGACCAGTTCCACGAAGAACTCGCCGCCGAGATCGGTCCCCACCTCGTTCAGCGCCAGATTGCCGGACGAACCGGGCCAACTTGGCGGCCAAATGGTGGCAGCCAACTCGACGCCGAATCCCATATCCACGTCGTCGGGGGCGATCTGATGGACCTCCACAGCCAAAACGGTGGTTCCCCCAAGGAGGCTGTAGCTGGGGATTTTGATGCCCTGGATCAGCGAGGCCGAACCGACTTCGGTTTCCGCCGGCGTATCGTAGTCCACGTCACCGGATGGCATATTATGTCGGTACACTTCCACGCCGTTGAGATAGAAAACGGCCCCGTCGTCGACGAGCAAACTGAGCGTCAACTCCGTTTGGGAAGGCGCCTCTTGGAACTCGAACTCGGTGCGGAAATAATAGGTCGTCGGTCCCGAGGGCAACTGGATGTTGGCGCCGAGAAACTGCTCCGCGAGGCCTTCGTTGACCAGACCGCCCGAGCCCGGATTATCGAACGTCCAATCGTCGGCGTTGTCGTGGTCCGACTCGCCGATCCGCTGCAGGTAATCGGATAAGGCCGTACTGGAGTCGACCGGCGGACCGCTCCAGGCCGCGTCGCCTCGAAGGTTTGTGAAACCGCCCGCGTCGATCTCCATCGAGGCCAACTCTTCCGACGAATATCCCCAGACGACAAAGTCCATGATCTGGCCTTCGCCATCGAGGATCATCACCCAACCGTCGTCGGCGCCTCGCCAAAAGATGTTGTCGTCGTTCGTGTCGGTCCGATAAAGCAACTCGCCGGACTCCATGGGGCCGGGGAAACTCCACACCGGGCTGTGGACCTCGTTGATGTTGTAGTTTTGGGCATTGTTGGACACCACAATCCACCCGGTCGTGTCGATCGTGTTCTGCGAGAGGTTCTGGACCTCGAAGTAATCGGGAGTCCCGGTGCCGGCTTCGGTGATCACCACCGAAGGAACAAACATGCGGACCGAATCCCAAGCCGCGTCGTCGAAGTCCGGTTCTCGCCAACTCGTACCCAAGTCCGCACCGGACGCATCATAGTTCCACGCCTTGTCGACGGTCACCGGCAGCAAGGGGTCTGCCGTCCGGCCGTACACATCGATTTCGTTCAAACCGACCGCATTGCCGGGATTGTTGGCCGAAAGCGTTTCGAACTTCAAATACCGCGCCTGAATCGGCGTCAGGCCGTTGTCGGCCGTGAATACATCGGCCGGGATAGGCTCCAGGCCCGCGACGTTGCTGAGCGTCCCGGCCAGGATCTCCACGGGATTGATCAATTGGTCATTCACATCCACCTCGTCGGACGCCCAGATGATGAAGTCACCCGTCCCGCGGTCGTTGTGGAAGCTGTTGTGCGTATTGCGAAGGTGAATCTCCTCGATGGAAAGCGAGCTGCCCAGGTCGAGCGTGAAATACTCGGTCGGATCGCCGTCGGATCCGAGCCAATAGTTCACACCGAACACATCGCTGCGGCTGCCGTCGGTGACATTGCCGGCCGTAAAGTCTATGCCGGCCCCGTACGGTACGTCGAATGGCAAGTTGTTGTACGAACTGCTGCCGTCGATGACCGTTTTGCCCAACGCCAGATTGACGAGGCTGTCGGGAGCTTCGTACTGCCAAACGTTCGCCGCGCCGGGTGTTCCGCCGGCTTGTATGCTGGCCTGCCAGTTCTCGACCGGATCGCTGGCGGTCAGTTCCGCTGTCTTGGCCAACGAGGCGCCCGATCCGTCCGCGGCCATCGGCCAAGGAGGCTCGTCGTCGTAGGTCACTTCGTCCATCAGGCGATCGTTGTTGTTGCGCAAGACGAGCCGTTCGCCGCCATTGGAAAGCTTGCCCAGGTAGGGCCCTGAAACATCGGTCAAACCGGTCGCCGCCTCGAGTGCGGCAGGGTCCTCGGCAATCACCAAATAGTCCCCGCCGGCGATCACCGTGCCTTCGGCAAACTCGAACTGCACGCCCCCGTCGAGCGACCAGTCCGAAAGATCCATGTCGACGGCCATCTGGTTATAGAGTTCGATCCATTCTCCGGCCTGATTGTCGTCGGGATGATACATCAGCTCGTTGAAGACGACCGTGCTGTCGGCGGCCGAGAGGAGCCATCGCGGCTCCAACGACTCGAAGCGCAGCTTGGAAGCTTGGGCCGATTTTTTTCCCAGATTATCGAGCATAAGACCCTCTTGCGCGCAGATTCTCCCTGATAAGACAGCGGTCTCATTATGACAGAAAGTGGCCCTGATTGCAACTTTTTCGCGAAAACGGCCGTAATCCCATAAAGCCGCGACCGTTGGTCGCGCCTGAATGCCGCTTATGCCCAGCAGATGTGAAACTTTCGTGTTCTGTAGGAGGCGACTCCAGTCGGCGAGATTCTGGTACGCCCGGACGACCGCTCACTTTACGCGAAATCGGCGACTGGAGTCGCCTCCTGCAAGAACCTCAGCGAAATCGACTCCTACAAGAGCCTCAGCCATTGTTCGCGACCAGCGGTCGCGGCTTTATAGACGGGCGCGACCGGCTCTATCAGATCAGCCGGATTGAGACGCCCGCACCGCGGCTACTTCGGCGCCAGCGTGCAGATCATGCGGCGCCCGTGTTGCATCGGCGGCGATTCGACCTTCGAGATGTCCTCGAGTTGGGCGAGAACCCCGTTGATCACGCGTCGGCCTTCCTCGATATGGGCCATTTCGCGACCGCGGAAGATTACCGAGACAATCACCTTGTTCTTTTGCCCAAGGAACTCGCGGGCCTTGGCCACCTTGACGTTGATGTCGTGTTCACCCGTCTTGGGCCGAACACGAATCTCCTTGATCTTGGTCTGATGCGAGTGGCTCTTGTGCTGCCGCTTCTTCTGCTGGTACTTGTACTTGCCGTAATCCATGATCCGGCAAACGGGCGGATCTTCATTCGGCGCGACTTCGACCAGATCCAGCCCGGCTGCCGTTGCCTGCTGCATGGCGTCTTCCGTTGGCAAGACGCCCAACTGCTCCCCCTCCGCCGAGATAACCCTAAGCGTCGCGGCGCGGATTTGCTCGTTGATTCGTTGTTTGTTCGGTTCCGCCTCAGGCGTCCTCCACCTGGCCATAAGCACTCCATCCAAGGTCATGTTGCGACCGAGAAGTCCGGGGAACCATTTCCCAGGATTCGGCCGATAGGCATTACTAATGAGTATTCTCGACGCGCCATCCGGCGTCAAGCTGTCTTAGGGCGATCTTTTTCAAAAAACCCGGTTTTCGGCAGGGTCGTATCTGTATTTATGTTCACGTGCGAATCGTTTTGGCCTGAATTTCGGCCTGAAACTTCTCCACCGCCTCGGCCACCGACATGGCCCCGAGGTCTCCTTCACGCCGATCCCGCACAGCCACCGTCTCTTGCTCCTGCTCGCGACCGCCGATGATCAGCATGTAGGGGATCAGTTCCAATTGGGCATCGCGGATCTTGGCCCCGATCTTCTCGGCCCGATAGTCGCCCGAGACCCGCAAGCCGGCCTCGGCCAACACCTGCTCGACCTGACGCCCATATTCCTCGAATTTCTGGCTGACCACCAGCACGCGAACCTGCTCCGGGGCCAGCCACAAGGGAAACGCAGCGGCAAAATGCTCGATCAACATGCCCACGAATCGCTCGAACGACCCGAACGGCGCCCGATGGATCATCACCGGCCGATGCGGCCGGTTGTCCGCCCCGATGTACTCCAGGTCGAACCGCTTCTCGCTGGGCAGATTGTAGTCCAACTGCACGGTCCCCAATTGCCACTCGCGGCCAATGCAGTCGGCCACCACGAAATCGGCCTTCGGACCATAGAACGCCGCTTCACCCCGTTCGACCGTCACGTTGGATAAACCCATCTCGTGGCAGACTTTCTCCAACGCCGCCTCGGCATCGTCCCAGTCCTTCGCGTTGCCGACGTATTTCGTGCTGTCCGGATCGCGGAACCCCAGCCGCACCCGATAGTCGTTCATCCCCAACGTCTGCAAGACCAGTTGGGTCATCTCCAGGCAACCACGGAATTCGTCGGCCACTTGCTCCTCGGTGCAGAAGATGTGTGCATCGTCTTGCGTGAAGCCGCGCACCCGCGTCATGCCGCTTAGCTCACCCGACTGCTCGAACCGATGCACCATGCCGAACTCGGACAGCCGCAACGGCAGCTCGCGATAGCTTCGCGGCTTGGCCTGGTAGATCTTGATATGGTGCGGACAGTTCATCGGCCGCAACAGATAGCGATCGCCGTCGTCCATCTCCACCGGGGGAAACTGACTCTCGGCGTAATACGGATAATGGCCCGACTTCTCGTAGAGGTGAACGTTGCCAATCACCGGCGTATAGACCGGCTGATAGCCGCGGCGGATCAACTCGCCGTAAATGAAATTCTCCAACTCCCGGCGAACCACGGCCCCCTTCGGCATCCACAAGACCAGCCCGGAACCCACTTCCGGATCGATCAGGAACAGATCGTGTTGTTTGCCCAAAACCCGATAGTCGCCCCGCTTGGCCTCTTCGAGCTGCTTGAGATGCTGCTTGAGTTCTTTCTTATTGAACCAGGCCGTCCCGTAAAGCCGCTGCAATTGTTGCCGCTGGGCATCGCCCTTCCAATAGGCCCCGGCCACCGAAAGCAGCTTGACCGCGCCGATCGCCCCCGGACGCGGCACGTGAGGTCCGCGACAAAGATCCATGAACTCGCCCTGACGATAGAACGAAACGTCCCCTTCCTCAGCCAATCCCTCCCGAATGTGCTCGACCTTCAGACCTTGCCCCAGACTCTGGCACAACTCGATCGCCTCATCGCGCGCCATTTCCACGCGCTCGAACGGCTCGTCTTCTTCGATAATCTTAGCCATCTCGGCCTCGATCTTCGCAAAGTCGTCCACGCCGATCGGGTCCTTCAACTCGAAGTCGTAGTAGAAACCGTTCTCGGTCGTAGGACCAAAAGCCAGTTGCGTCCCCTCATACAACCGCATCACCGCCCGAGCCATCACATGGGCCGCGCTATGACGCATGATCTCCAACGCCTCGGGGTCGCGCTTGGTGATCAACCGCAGAGAGAGCTGCCCTTGCTCAGGCAGTAGGGTGTCTGCCCCAATAAGCCGCCCATCGACCACCGCAGCGATCGTAGCCTTAGCCAACCCGGGCCCAATATCGGCAGCAATGTCGAGAGGGCGAACGCGACGAGAAAACTCCAGAACGGTACCGTCGGGAAGAGTAACTTCTAGCATGTTTCTCCAGTTTGCCTATTTTCTGTATTTCCTATTTGGGAGGGACGCCGATACAAAGGACGCCCCCTTCGACTTCCCAAACGGAATCATAGCCTCCCAAGTATAGAACGAAACGCGGCACCACATCAAGAGCGACCTCTACGTCAAAGGGTTCGAGTATCCCCCCAATTTGGCCCTCTTGACTCATTTGTTCCAGGATGGCAAAAAAGCGATATAGATTTCAGGGCGATTCGCTCAGTTTCGTTAGATCACTAGCTCGACAAGCTAGGGGTAACTGGTTCGAGCCCAGTATCGCCCACTTTACATAAGTCCCGCCGAATCCTGGACTTAGGATACCTGCCCGGCGGAGGGCAGTGCGGCCTAGCAGCTTGAAAAAGTGGTAGTACTACCACTTTTCTGGCCAAAGGAGGTCGCACGTGCCCAAAAGATCCTCTCGAATCCCGTCCTACTGTCTCCACAAACCGTCTGGTCAAGCGCGCGTAATCATAGGCGGCGAGCACATTTACCTGGGAAAGCATGGTTCCCCGGAAAGCTGGGAGAAGTACCAACAGGCGATAGCAGACTGCATTTCAGAGCGCAAACACGCCGCCAATTTGTCTCACGGCAACGGCGCGTGCGCTTTGTCGGTCAACGAACTGATTCTTGCTTACTGGCAACATGCCAGCTCCTACTACGTCAAGAACGGACGGCCCACGGACCAACAGGCTGGCATCCGGGCCGCTCTTCGCCGACTTCGCAGGTCGTACGGCAGCGACAGAGCAAGCGAATTTGGCCCCCTGAAGCTCAAGTCCGTACGTGCCGCGATGATCGAAGAAGGACTCTCGCGAGGAGTGATCAACCAATACGTAAGCCGCATCCGCCGGATGTTTCGATGGGCCGTAGAAAACGAATTGATCCCGGTTGAAGTCTATCAGGCTTTGATGGCGGTCGGCGGTCTTCGCAAGGGGCGAACTGGGGCCCGTGAGACACCCAAAGTCAAACCAGTCCCCGAGGAAGATATGCGTGCCACGCTCCCTTACTTGCCCGAGGTTGTGCAGGCCATGGTCCGGTTTCAGCGGCTGACGGGGTGCCGCCCAAGAGACGTTTGCCTGATTCGGCCATGCGATGTAGACATGTCCCATGGGGAGGCTTGGTGTTACCGTCCTTCGACGCACAAAATGGAGCATGTCGAACGTGAGCGACGAATCTACATCGGGCCGATGGCTCAGGCTATCCTTCAACCAAGTCACAATCGACTCAAAAACACATGCGTTGGAAGCGCCAAGGAGTCGGCAGATACGTGCCTCGCCAATCGACGGGGGGATGGGATAACAGCCACAAAGTCTTCCTCACACAGACACAACAAGCGAAATATTGGACAGACG
>CAYYOX010000080.1:9649-15419 GCA_964473065.1 uncultured Planctomycetaceae bacterium
GGCCTCGCGCTATCTTTCCGCCTTGGCTGAATCGACTGGCAACCAAATCCTGTTTCAGCCCCAAGGAATCGGCGGCGAAGTGCTTGGCCAAGCGGCGGGGGAATGGTAGATCGGCATTGAAGTCCTCCTCACACAGGCAGAAGCGACCAAGAAGTCGGCAGAGGAGACCCGGCGACTGTTATACGCGGCACTCTTACCGGCAGGCGATCGAGAGGGCCTGCACTCGGGCGGGCGTGCCACCATGGACTCCCAACCAACTGCGACACAGCCGGGGAACGGAAGTGCGAAAGCATTACGGGCTGGAGGCTTCTCAGACCGTTCTTGGCCATAAGCGAGCCAACGTTACTGAGTTGTATGCTGAGCGGGACGACGCACTAGCCCAACACATTGCGACAGAAACGGGCTAGTATATGCACAAGTGGATCAATATACCTTTCGTGCGGGGTGCCGCGACATGTGCTGCTTCACGGCCTTATAGAAGCCGCCCGAATCATTCTGGGGCATTCATCCGTTGTCACTTCCGAGATTTACGCGGAGATCGACAAGGAAAAAGCGAGGGAGATTGTGGAGAAGACCGGATAGGATGCCCCGTCGGTTAAGACAGACAATTCTGTCAAATTGGCTGGAAATCTATGGCGGCTGTTGATAAGATAATTGAGTCGCAAGTCTATGCTGAGCGCGACCTGACGCTGGCCGTGGAGATCATGCGGAAGATTGGATAACAACTTGAACCAACGGGTCGACGGCTAGCTACCGTCCAACGGCTCGGCCGGATGTCGTGGTAACCACCTACCGCCACGACACCCGGTCGGCCGGCCCGTGGAAAGGTAGGTGTATGAAAACTGAACGGTATTTCATTCTATCGTGCCCGTACGATCCTCATTCCGGCCCCAGCGAAGAGTTTGAGAATGTGATAGCGGAACTCGACGACTTGACAGCTGAGGAAGCTGAGCAGGTGGTGAAGGCAACTGAGCTGAGCGAGGCATCGCCGTATCCAGAAGACGTCTCGGATGTGACTGTGTGGTGCGAAAGTGAGTCCACATCTCGCAATAACATGGCATCGCATTTGCTTCGTCGCAGGAGGGCTGACGCAATTCGCGAGGCCCTGTCAGATCCAGACACTGACTATGACCAGAGACACTATCGCTTCGCCCGTTGTGCCGTGTGGTGTGCTGAGGAGTTGCGTAAACTCCGAACCCAGGATACGACTCGCCAATCAAAGCGGCGGTTTGAAGTGCATGACACTACGACTGGCAAGACGTTGCTTTTCGATGCGAATAACACCACACAATGGGGCCCGGTAAATGACGAGTCTGAGCAAGAGCGGAAACCCGATGGAATGCCGATGTGGGACATCAAAGTGACTTTGTATCGGCACATATGGGGACACTGGACAAAACTGGACGAAAGTACGTCACGGGGTCAGCCAGAGCGGGAGACGCCCACAGTGACTCGCATTAGTGACGCCGAGGCAGCCGACTGGCTTGTCAGGAACGATTTTCCGGTTCCGAAGGATATATCCCACCTTGCGGATGCGGCTTTCTTCACGCCCGGTCCACCCGCAACCAAGAACGACAAACAACCGATGGATTTGACCGATGAACAATTCAAGACGTTAGTCAATCCACCTGATAGTTCCTTAGACGCGGAATCCCTCTTTCGTCCAGCATACCGTCGCGACCATGAGTGGTTGAAATGGGTAAAAGATAAAGGTATGACGCCTGCGAAAATCCGCAACTTCTGGAACGGCATGTCCGACGAAGAGCGAAGGCAGATTTGCCCTTCCTGCTCGGACAAGATCGGTGGCACTGATTCAAAAGGCAAGAAAGCGGGACTTGCAGTGGTGAAGGAGGGAGTGAAGAAGGCGAAGAAAGAACGGGATGCGCAGACAAACCAAGAAAGTATCCCCGGTATCCCCGGTGCGATCCCCGGTCGATCCCCGCTTCCGTGATCCCCGGTTCCTTCGCGTACCATAGTGTGTGTTGTCTAACGGACTCACACATACGGAGGTACGCGAATGATCGATCCCAACCAAGAAACCCTTCTCTCTCTCACCAAAGCGGCGAAGACTCTTCCTTCCCGACGCGCCGGCAAACGGCCGCACGTCTCTTGCTTGTACCGCTGGACCAAAACCGGCTGCAAAGGCGTGATCCTGGAATCCATCCAGGTCGGCGGCACCCGCTGCACCAGCAAGGAAGCCCTGGCCCGCTTCTTTGAGGCGTTGACCTATGCCAACGGGTGCAATCCCACACCTTCACCTTCCCGTCGCCAACGGGCGGCAGAGGCGGCCGAGCGGGAACTTCAGCGGCAGGGGATTTGAACACCATGCAACAGTCTACATCACCAACGGCCAACGTCTCGGAAATCCGTCAGGCACTCAATGTTCTGTTTCAGCCGGGCGACGTGGTAGAACTCCGCGCCTTCAAATCACGCCGATGCACCGTCAGCGGGTACTATGACGACTTCGACAAGCTGGCATCCGACGCGGCCAAGGTCAATCGGGTTGCCGGCGGTGTCTACATCACGCTGAACCAGATCGATCCGGCCCTACTGGCCCGCCGGGTCAACCGCTACGAAGAATACGCCGGCACAACCACGGCAGACAATCAGGTCATCCGACGACAATGGTTCCCGATCGACGTGGACCCGCAACGGCCTGCCGGCATCTCGGCAACCGACGCGGAACATGACGCCGCGATCGAAAAGGCCCGCGCGATTCATCAGTATTTGGTCAGGGATTTGGGCTGGCCCGAGCCGATCGCGGCGGACTCGGGGAACGGCTCGCACCTGTTGTTCCGAATCGATCTCTCAATCGATGATGAGTCATGCCAACTGGTCGAAAACGGCCTGAAAGCCCTGGACCAGAAGTTCTCCGACGGGCAGTCTGACGTGGACGTGGGCGTCTACAACGCATCCCGAATCTGGAAGCTTTACGGGACGGCTACAGGAAAAGGCGACCACACCGAGGATCGTCCGCATCGTGTGGCGAAGTTGTTGCGCGTACCGGATACCATCACAACCGTTTCCGTCGAGCAACTACGAGCGCTTGCGGGCGAGCGCGAGAGCAGACGGGCACCCGTGTCCTGCGACGGCAATGGCGCCGGGTTCGCAGAGGACAAACTCGACGTGCCGGGCTGGCTGAACGAACGGGGCGTCGAGTTCTTCGTGAAGGACAAGCCAGGAACGCGCGGTCAGACGATTTACGCGCTGAGGAACTGCCCGTTCGACGAATCGCACACCGACGGTGATGCCTGTGTTATGCAAGATGCCGACGGCAAATTGTCGGCAAAATGCTTTCACAATTCGTGCAGCGAAAAGGGGTGGCAGGAATTCAAGGAGGCAATTGGGGCCCCCACTCGATCCGGCGTACAACCGCCACACAGTGACACGCGGCCCAGCGGCAACGGGAAGATGGTTCCCCCTGCGATTGCTCGGGAAAACCGGATCGCCGTAAACGCCAGGGTGCGAAGGAGGCGCAAGTCGTGAATTCTCAAGAGATATGTTTCGAAGTTAGCGCGTGTAGCGGGAAGCCCCAACGAATTGTCATCGCGTCTACGACCGAGGGCAACGAGTTGCACCGGGGAAGCCTCAACACGAATTCCGAAGCTTCCCGCAAAACGTTCTTGAAGGGACTTGGCACGAAGCTAGACGTTCCCGTCGCTGAACTCATTAAAGCGTGCGATAATCGATTGGTCCAAGCAGCAGACGAGGCAGATGTCCGAGTGGATGCCGAAGCAGACAAGGTCGCCGACATGGAACCACCGGGACGCCCTTCCCAGGCCACGCAGTTGACGTATCTGGCCGAACACCTGGACTTGTGGCATACACCGGATGACGATGCGTTTACTACCCTTTCCATTGACGGGCATCAAGAAACCTGGCCCATTCGATCCAAGAGCTTCAAGCGCTGGTTGGCGCGCCGGTTCTATTTGGCGACGGAATCCGCCCCCAACAGTCAAGCGATGCAAGACGCGCTGGGAGTCGTTGAAGGCAAAGCCGTGTTTGAAGGGCCCCAACATACGGTTCACACGAGGATTGCAGAACACGAGGGCATAATCTATTTGGACCTGGTCGATCAGCAATGGCGTGTCGTAGAAATCACAACCGACGGTTGGCAGGTCCTCGACAGATCGCCAGTGCGGTTCCGGCGTGCGAAGGCGATGCTACCCCTGCCGATTCCTGAAAGGGGGGGATCGGTCGCGCAGCTTCGCGCGTTTGTCAACTGCAGTGACGAGAACTGGGTTCTTGTCTTAGCATGGCTGGTGGCCGCATTTCGCCCGAGCGGTCCTTATCCGGTTCTCTGCCTTCTCGGCGAGCAGGGTTCAGCCAAGAGTACTACGGCCCGGGTCTTGCGTTCGTTGGTGGATCCCAATTCAGCGCCCCTGCGATCCGAACCCAGGGAAACAAGGGATTTGATGATTGCGGCCAACAATGGTTGGGTCTTGACGTACGACAACCTTTCCAAAATCCCCAGTTGGCTTTCAGACTCCTTGTGCCGCCTCTCAACAGGCGGCGGTTTTTCTACCCGAACACTCTACGAGAATAGCGAGGAGACGATTTTTGATGCCCAACGGCCCGCCATCTTGACGAGCATCGAAGATGTAGCCAACCGCGGTGATCTGCTGGACCGTTCGCTGCTGGTCAATTTGCAATCCATCCCGCCAGGTCGCCGACGCCCAGAACGCGAATTCTGGATAGATTTTGAAGCGGTCAGGCCTTCGATCTTGGGCGCGATGCTTACGGCCGTGTCGACGGCCATGAAGCTATTACCCAGCACGAAACTTGACGAGCTCCCTCGTATGGCAGACTTCGCCATGTGGGTAACTGCAGCGGAGCCGGCCCTGGGGCTTGAGGACGGCGACTTCCTCGCCACCTACAAGGGCAACGAGGAATCGGCCAACGAGCTGGTTTTGGAGTCCTCGCCAGTCGCCAACGTGCTGCTGGAGATGATATCAGACACACCCTGCTGGGAGGGCACTGCGACCGAACTGTTGGCGGAACTGGACAGTAAGGCCGGCGAGAAGACGTTGCGGCTGAAATCTTGGCCTAAGACCGGGCAGACGCTTTCGGGCATCCTGAAGCGATTGGCTCCCAATTTTCGGGCAGCAGGCATCGATGTGACTAGTGGCCACACGGGGCGGGGCAAGGCCAAGCGCCGCAGTATCACGATCAGAAAGACGGCGGATTCTTGCGTCCCCAGCGACCCCAACGTCCCCAACACGGAGAAACAAGAGGCTCGCGGGGACGCAAGCACGACCACCGGGGACGTAGGGGGGACGCAGCAAGCATCCGTCGAAGATGCTTGTTCGACTGCGTCAAAACCGTGCGGGGACGCTGGGGACGCAAAACTACGCCTACAATCTGATCCGGGGGACGAGTCGGCATGGAGCCCCGAGGAAGAAGCAGCCTACGAGGAATTCATGGAGCGGTAGCATGGGCAGCAAGACGCTTGACACCAGACGCTGCAATCGAGGAAATGCCTACGTCCCAGCCCGTCGGACAGCGATCGGCTGGAGCTGCGATCTCCATCACTCGCAGTTGATGGGGGCCATGCAGACGGAGCCCCAATGGGCCAGCGATGCTCGTCTCGGGCTATTCTGGACGATTATTATCAACACATTCTATACATTATTTTGGGTTCATCCGGGGGAAGCGTATGTTGACTTGAAAAAGTGTGGACATGCTGGTCTCCTATCTGGAGTTATACCAATGACTTTAGTTCGACTGTTTGATTTCTATTGACCCAACGTAAGTATTGTTGTAATAACAC
>CAYYOX010000081.1:0-15413 GCA_964473065.1 uncultured Planctomycetaceae bacterium
CCAAGCCCACGGGTTGCAACCCGTGGGCTTTTTTCACGCGCTGCGATCGCCACAGTAAGCGGCATATGGGCCGGGTGGCCTCGGGTGATTGGTCATCCGGTAAAGGTTATGGCCAGCCACCCCCAAAGGCCGATTGACGGCCCGAGCCGGCACAGATTACCCGGATGATGCGAAAATCGGGACTTCTGAGAACTTTTGCGGGTCCCATTACGTCCAACCGCATGTAATACATGGTATATCCACGGTAGATCGGTATGCGCCGTTGGAATTAGGTTGCACTCCACCCAATGGTGGCATTTCGCGATAAAAAAACGCTCCTACCTCCCTAACCTGCGAGGATCCAGTCATGAAACGTCGGCTCGAATCAACCGTTATTCTGGCGGCCCTGTTGGGCCTGTTGACCTGCTGGGCGAGTCAATCGCTGTTGGCTCAGGAACCGGATCCGGCCGCTGACGACGGCGAACAGGCGGAAAAGACCCTCCACGAGCAGAGCATTTACATCCCCTACGAGAAGCTTCGCGAGGTCTTCGAGAAGCATGGCCGGGGCGTGTTCCTGCCGTACGAGAAGTTTCAAGAGCTTTGGCAGGCCGCACGAGACAAGGGCCAACCGACCACCGAGCTGAAACCGCCGGTCGGGGCCCTGATTACCGAGACCGAGAATGAGGCCACCGTCGCGAAGGATGTGGTTCGAGTCGAGGCCTTGGTCAAGATCGAGATCCTCACCGAGGGCTGGCACGAGGTGTCGTTGCGACTGGCCGACGCGGCCATCACGCGGGCCACCTTGGGCGATCAACCGGCACGCATCCTCGGCGGCGCCGGGGCCGACTACCGCATCTTGTTGGAGAAGAAAGGCAAACAGCCCGAGCAATTCGAGCTGACCCTGGAATACGCCAAGGCGATCACCCGCACTCCGGGCCAGAACAGCGTCTCGTTCCAGGCGCCGCAGGCGCCGGTGAGTCGTTGGCGGGTTCGGATTCCGCAGTCGGGCGTGAAAGTGAACGTCCACCCGCTGATCGCCGCCACGGAGGTGCCGCCCAAGGAAGGCGAGTCGCCCGAGGAGTCCCCCGAGGAGGTCCCCCGACCAAAAATCGAGGAGACGGTCGTGTTGGCCTTTGTCGGCGCGGCGCCGCAAGTTCGCATCGACTGGACCCCCAAGGCCGAGGGCGCCACGGGCCTGACGGCTTTGGCTAGCGTCGACTCCCAGCAACAGATTTGGGTCAACGAGGGCGTGGTCCGCACTCGAACTCGGTTGGCCTATACGATCAGTCGGGCGGAACTTCCTCAGCTCTCGATCGAAGTGCCGGCCGACCAGAAGGTGGTGGCCGTGGCCGATCCGAACGTGCGACAATGGACGGTCGAGAAGGTCGACGAGAAGCAACGGATCACGGCCCAGTTGTTCGACCCGGCCGAGAAGTCGCAGCAAGTGACCGTCGAGCTCGAAAAGTTTCTCCCGGATCAGGACAAGAGCGAAGTCGCGGTCCCGGTGGTCAGAGCTCTGGATGTCGGTCGGCAGCAGGGCGTGGTCGTGGTGCACGTGGCCGAAGGACTTCGGGCCGAGGCGACCGAGACAGCCGGGCTGCTTCAGCTCGACGCGGCCGAGTTACCCAAGGAATTGGCCGAGGGGAAATGGACCTTCGCGTATCGTTACGCCACGATCCCGTTCGCGTTGCAACTGGGAGTCGAGAAGGTTCAGCCGCGAATTGCCGTCGACAGCCTGATCGAGGCACACCTCCAGCCACAGCGGCTTTCGATCGACATGCTGGCCGTCTACACGATCGAACGGGCGGGCGTCTTCCGATTGGAACTGGACGTGCCGACCGGCTACGAAATCCGTCGCGTCGAAGGTCGCAAGGCGGCGGGCGCCGAAGCGGTTGTGGTCGACTCGCATCATCTGGAAGGCGACGACCAGACGCGGCTTGTGGTCAATCTGGCCCGAAAGGCGATCGGTCGCGTGGCGTTGGTCGTCAATCTGCAAAAGGACCTCCAGCAGCCCGACCTGATGACCCCGACCGGCAACAAGGTCGAGATTCCGCTTCAGATCCCTCGGATAGCCCCCGGAACGGTCCAACAGGACAGCGGCCGCTTGATCGTCTTTGCACCCGAGAGTCTGGAAGTCGGCCAGAGCGCGAGCGAGGGTCTGCAAGAGGTTTCGCTACAGGAGGCCATGCAGGGGATGGAACCCGTCCGACAGAAGAAGCCCCCCGGCGTGCGCAGCGTACTCGAGCGAACGTTCGGCCGCGAGGCGATTAGCCTATCGCTTTCGGCCAAGCGGCGGAAGCCGCAGGTGACGATCCGCCAACTGCTGGTCGCGCGGATCGACAACGGGATGGTCAAGTATGAAGCCACGTTTTTCTACAAGATCCTCTACAGCGGCGTGAAGTCGTTGCGAATCGACTTGCCGGTGGTCGACGACGAGGGCCCGAATGCTGCGACCCGCCAATGGCGAAACCTGAGCGAAGGCATCAATGACGAGGTGATCGAACCGCCGGAGGATGCCAAGCCGGAGGCCGGCTACGAGGCCTGGAACTTTACCGGCAAGGCGGAGTTGATCGGCGATGGTCAAATCAAACTGGTGCGTCAGGAACCGATCGCGAATCTGGCGGTCGGCGAGCCGGTCACATTGAGCGTGCCCTATCTGAAACCGATCGGCGCGGACCGCGTCTGGGGACAGATTGTTCTAGCCAAGGCCGAAACGATCGACGTGCGGGAGAAGGACAAGTCACCCGGCCTGCGCGGGATCGATCCCCAGCACGACCTGACAACGCCGGTCGCAGATGCCGCCCGGGCGTTCGAATTCCACGACGATTGGAAACTCTCGGTCGTGGCCACGCAATACAAGTTGGAGGAATTGAAGCGGACCGTCATCGAGCAGGCGGTGGTGCGGATGGTGCTCACGCGAGCCGAGAAGATCCCGGTCCAAGCCGTCTATCGGATGCGCAGCGCCCGGCAACGGCTTGAAGTGAAGCTACCCGACGGCGCGACGTTCGACACGGACCCTGCCCGGATCAACGGCCGGCCGGTCACGCTGCAGAGCCAAAAGGAGAGCTACTTCGTGCCGCTGCTCGATTCGAGCGACGAGACGCCGTTCCTACTGGAGTTGCGTTACACGGTTTCCGGCGCCGGCAGCCGGTTGGATCTACCCACGTTCCCCGAGGAGGCTGCCGGACAGAAGCTCTACTTGGGCGTTTACATCCCGCGGGAATGGGACCTGATGGGTTTTCGGGGGCCATGGAATGAAGAACACCGCTGGGTGCTCGATGATTCGTTGAACTGGGAGCCCGTGTTCCGGCCCGACATAACCTCGCTGATCGGGCAGATGCACGAGAGCATCGAGATGACGGCCGGCACCGGGGGGACTTTCCAAACGGACGGGCGGCTCTACGTCTTCTCGACTTTGTGCCCCAAGCCACCGCCGGAAGGCGCCCTGTACCTGACCACGATCGACCAGACCTTGCTGCATGGGATCGTCCTTCTGATCGTGATCTTCGCAGGGCTGTTGCTGATACGCCGGTCCGTTTCCACCAAGGTCTTGGCCGTCGGCTCGCTGATCGTGGCGTTGGTGCTTTGCGGAGTCTTTCTACCCACCTTCTCGCTGCAAATCCTCGACGGCGTGCTGGCTTCGGCCATCTTCATTGTGGTCGGGATGTGGGTCATGTGGTACGCGGCACGGGTTCGCCCCATGATCGTTGCCCGCATGAAAACCGAGGCGCCGGTCGCAAAACCTGCCGCGCCCGACCAACCGACACCCCCGAGCGACGCGTCAAGCAGTGACAAAGGAGCCAGTAACAAAGGAGACAAGGCCGATGCGTAACCATCCTAACCCACTGAATTCGGCCCAGCGTTTGTCATTACTGGTCATGGCGTTGCTTGCCGTAATCCTTTGCATAATGGCAGTCAGCTTCACCATGGCGGCCGAGAACGATACTGCCGAGCAACCGCTGCAGGTCAGGGAACTGTTCGTTCCGTTCGAGGATCTTCACGTGCTGCTGGAGAAAGAGCCTCGCCGGGTCTTTCTTTCGCGTACGGAATACGACGAGTTGCTGGCCAAGGCAAAGACCACGCCGAGGTCGATTGCCCCTCATGCGGCCGTATTGGCCGATGCCCAGTACACGGTCACGGTCCAACAAGACCGTGCGCAGCTCTCCGGTATCCTAGTGATCGAGGTAATGCGCGAAGGACTGCACGCCGTGCCCTTGGATCTGGGCGGTGTGGGCTTGCGCAGCGCAACTTTGGACGGTCAAGGTGCGGCGATCGGTCGCGGCGACAAGGGACAGCTCGTGTTGTTCGTCGAAGGCCTTGGCCGGCATGAGTTGACGTTGCAAATGGTTGCCCCGCTTCAAACCACGGCAGCCCGGCAGGTGCTGCACTTTCGCCTGCCACGTGCGGCGGCCGGTCGCATGGCGTTGACCGTATCCGGCGACGTGGAAATCAAAGGCGGTGCGGAGGTTGTCAGTCGTGTGGTTGACGCCCAGGCCGAAGTAACGCGTTTCGAACTCCTACCCCCGGCAGGCGACGCCTCGCTGGTGATGACGCTCAATAGCCATCTCAAACGACAACAACGGGCGGTCGTCGCGCGGAGTGTGTTGGTGGACGAGGTGACCTCGGCCTACGAGAAGCTCCATGCGACCGTTTCGCTGGATATTCTGCATCAGGCGGTCGACCATTTCCGGTTCGTCGTGCCCGAGGGTTTCGAGATCACCAAGATCGACTCGCCCTTGCTGTCGCGATGGGATGTCGAGCAAACTGGCGACTCGCGAATTCTCAACGCGTGGCTTCGCGAGCCGACCACGGAGACGGTCGTGCTGAACATCGCGGCGATCAAGACGCCATCGGCCGATCAGCCGTGGACTTTCCCCCGGTCCTGGGAGTTTCCCGCCTTGCGCCCTGTTGCGGAAGATGTGGTGGGTCAGGTGGCCGTCTTGGGGCTGTTGGTCGAAGAGTATTTGCAGGCCGACTCGATCAGCGGCAAGGAAGAATTGCTGATCCCGATCGATGTCGAGGTGCTCAGTCGGGCCATGCCGGCGTCGTTGTTCGAAACGCAATCAGGCCACCTTTTGGGGATTGGGCCGCGATTAAAGGCGGTCGTCGCCTACTACGCCCCGCAAAGCGACTTTACGCTGAGTGCTCGCATCGTTCGACCGGAAGCTAAGCTGGCCGTAACCTCCAACCTGCTGTTGGTGCTAACCGACCAAGGCCAGGAAGTGCTCGGCGGTCTGGCGATAATCCCGGATGTCGAGAAGCGGTTTGCATTCGATTTCACCATGCCGGCGGACTGGAATATCAAGAGCGTCACGGCGGCGGGTGAAAAACCTTTGGCGTTCGAGCGGTATGCGGCAGAGGCTGGGCGGGCGCGGATCCACGTGCGCGTGCCCGAGGGTATTGCGCCAGGGAACATCTACCAGGCCAACTTTATTGCGGTCCGTACGCCGGGTGATTGGCTCGGCGAGTGGGATTCGCAAGCGGTCGCGTTTCCGCTGTTTGTGGTCGAAGGGGCCGATCCGCAGAGCTACCGCGGCGCGATTGCCATCGAGGCCCGCGACGATATGACCGTCAGGCCCAGTGCTTCTGCTGGAGACGCTGGCGACGATCTGCCCATCCCGTTGCATGAAGCGGAGAAGGCCGAGTACGGATTAGAAGGAGTCGCCACGAATTTGGCCTATCGCCATGAAGGGCCGCACTACGAAGTCGCTTTACGCGTCGAGCGAACGCAACCGCAGTTGACGGCCAAGACCTACTCGTTTTTGCGAATCGAACCGGGGGCCCTGTTCGCGCGTTACGAAATCATCTACGACGTGAAAGAAGCCCGCACGCGACGCCTGGCCTTGCTCTTGCCGAAAGACGCCACGCCGGAAACACTCACCATAACGGGCCTCGACGGCGTGGCGCTGAAACAGTACGACGCGGAGATTGTCGACGCGGAAGACGCTAAACCAATGCGGCGTTGGAACGTCGAGTTGGCCGAGTTGCGCCGCGATACGGTGCGGCTGGCCGTCGATTTCCAACGGCCTTTGCCCGATGTGGCGCTCGACAATTTCGCCCTGCCGCTGGTTCGTGCCTATCTTGGGGAGGCAGACGGCGTAGGTTATCAGTCGGGACTGGTGGCCGTCGAGGGCAGCGCCGAGTTGGACGTGGACGTGAAGACGCAGTTGCGTCGGGTCGACGTGGGTGAGTTAGTCGACGCCGACTACCAGCCCGGACGACGTTTATTGGGGGCTTACGAGTTTGTGGGCGACCGGCCGCAGGTGACGGTGAACGTCTCGCGCGACCCGGCCTACGATTTACCCTCGGCGGTCGTGCAGTCGGCCGAGCTGCGAACGTTCTTCGCACCCGACGGCGCCAATCAGACGCATGCCCGGTTCTCCTTGCGTACCAAGGCGCTTTATCTGGAGGTCAAGTTGCCGCCGAATTCCGAGCTTTGGTCTGCCTTTCTCGACGGCGCGCCGCTGAAGCCTCAGCGCAAGGACGATCGGCTGTTGGTAAGCCTGCCGGCCCAGGATGTCGAGACGCCCCGCAGCCTGCGCGTCGTCTATGCCACGGCGCCGGACGCGAGTCTCTTCGGCAATCGAGTCACGGCCGAGGCCCCCAAGCTGTTCCTATTGCCCGAGGCTTCGGATAAGCCGATTGACGTGCCGTTGGCCGACTTGCGTTGGCTGGTCCATCCTCCGGCCGGCTACGAAGTGGTCAACTCCGCCGGCACGGTCGCCACCGAAGGATTACCCAAACCCGAGCCGGCCGCCATCACCACGGCCAAGGGATTGTTCGCTCTTTCCGGCGGTTTCTATCCGTTTGCTTTGTTCGCTCCGGCCTCCCGGGAAGCATCCCGAAGGTTCGATCAAGTCGGCATGGATGCCGGCGACGCATCCCCCGCATTTGAGACTATCGAAGACTTCATGACCACGCACGGCGATGGCGGTGTGGACTATGACTATGACGGAGTAGACCCGTTTGGCGAGGGTTCGGCCGAGGAAGAGGCGGCGGTCGAGGATATGCCTTCCGATGCTGAAGAACCTGCTCCCCCCGAATCGCGTCCGGCCGAACCTGCCGACAGAATGGTTCTCGGAGCCGAAGTAATTGTCTTGGACTCGCTGGAAGCCAAGGTGGATCTTGGGGGGGCGCGCCGGGAAACGCGGGCCCCGAAAAAGCCGGTGGCGAAATCGTTGGCCGGCGTGCGGAGTCTTGAAGTCGATTTCGAAAGGGTATCACAGTACGCTTCCTACGGGGTCGCTTTTCGCAGCCTGGGGACTGAGCCCCGTTTGGAACTGACCTTGGCCAAGACCCAGCGGCGCGGAATGTTGGCCTGGGGGTTGGCGCTGGGGTTGGTGCTGATCGGACTGGCGATCACTAACCGGACCTTGGCCGTAAAGATCCGTTTCCTGTTGACCGTGGCATTGGCGACCACGGCCGGGGCCCTGTTCTGGGACAACCTCGAAGTGGTGCGCACGTGCAACACGCTGTTCTATGCCGCAGCATTCCTTGTGCCCTACTATCTACTCGCCGCCTTGGTGAAATGGTTCTGCCGACTCCGTACCCGGCTTCTGAAGCCGGCGCCCCTGGTCGCCACGGCAGTGGCTCTGATGGTGCTGATTGGTGTGGTCGGCTCGAGCCTTGCGGCCGAAGAAACGGGCCCCTACGTGATTCGGGTCGTCGAACCTCCGAAACCGGTCGACGTGCCCGACGACGCCGTAATCGTTCCCTATGACCCCGAATCGGCATACGGCATCCAGAATGCCGATCGAATCCTGGTTCCTTATGCGAAGTATGTCGAACTGTGGAACCGTGCGTTTCCGGACAAGAAGATCGAAGACCGCAAACCGCCAACCGATTACGCGTTGGCCGGCGCCTCGTACAATGCGACGCTGCAAGATGATGAATTCCTGCTGCTTAGCGGTTGGGTCGATATCGACGTCTACGCGGACGGTCACGTGAGCGTTCCGCTGGGGCTGCGCGGCGGCGTCTTGGCCCGGGCCGTATTGGACGGCAAGCCGGCACGGCTGAGCGTTGCCCAGGTTGCGCCCGAAGCCCAGCAGGCCGCACAACAACAGCCCGAGGGTGCGCTGATCATGCTCTACGTGACCGGCAAGGGGCGACATCGGCTGGAAGTGGCTGTCCGCTTGCGGCTGAGTAGACGTGGTGGCTGGCGGATTGCCCAAGGCGCTGTCCCGGCCGCCGAGGCCACGGCACTGGCCTTGACCGCACCCGAGGCACAAACGGAAGTCCGGCTGGGGCACGTTGCCGATCGGCCCGTGTTCGAGACGCAACAGCCCGACGAAACGACCGAAACGGCCTTGGCGGCCAACGGGACGGTCGACATCCAATGGCGTCCGAAGGTGGCCCAAGGCCAAATCGACCGCAGCTTGACGGCCGAGTCGCTTGCCCGGCTCGACGTTCAGGAAGACGGGTTGCGGCTGGTGTGGCGGTTGCAGTTGAAGTTCCGCGACGCCCAGCGAGACCGTTTCGATATCGAAGTTCCGGCCGGGTATCTGTTCGAACGGGGCGAGGGCGACAACGTCCGCGGCTGGGGATTGAATCAAGCTCAGGGGCGGCAAACCGCGGCCGTGACGCTGCTGAAGGTCGCCAAGGAACAAGAGACGTTCACCTTGCACCTTTGGCGTTCAGCCGCTGTCGGACAAGATGAACTGAGCGAATTCGACGTACCCACGGTGAACGTAACCGACGCCGCGTTGCACAACGGTCGGCTGGCCATCCGGCGCAGTCCGTTGCTGAACCTTCGCACGCTACAGCGCCAAGGTGTCACGCGAACCGACCTGAAAGAAGAAGAGCTGCTCAACGTCGATGAGGAGAAGAGCCCGCTGGGAATTCGACCCTACCAGGCTTACCGCTTCGCCACCATGCCGTTTGCCGTTCGTCTGGCGGCCGCTCCGGTGGCGGCCAAAATGACGGCGACCGTGCAAACGGTGCTGCGGATCGGCGAGTATCAGAGAAGCCTCGAAAGCCGCGTTGTCCTGCACGTCCAGGACCGACCCGCCCACCGGCTGGAAATGCTGATTCCGGCCGAGTTGAATCTGAAGCACGTCTCGGTCCCCGGGCAGTTCCAGTGGGCCCTGACCGAAGCGGAACAAGAGGACCAACGGCTATTGACGATCTACCTGGGCGCCGGCCGGCAGGGTGACACGCCCGTGCTACTGCGCGGCACGCTGGGTCGACCGGCTGCGACCGAGCAGGTTGCTTTGCCGCGGCTTGAGGTGCGCAACGTAACACGCCAGCAGGGCGACATCGCCGTGCAAATCGATCCGGCATTTCGTGTGGAAGCGAACGACTTGCAGAACTGCCGACGAATCGATAGGCTTGAACAGCTCTATGGCTGGCTGAACCCCCAGCAACGTAGCGAGACTCGGCTGGGTATCCACTACGGTCGTCCCGATTACAGCGGCACGTTGTCGATTTCACCCCGGGAGGCCGTCGTCACGTGCACGACCATCACGAATGTCCGTCTCACCGACCGGGCCATCGAAGAAACGCTCCTGTTGAACTTTACGATTCGAGACGCCGGCATCAGCCAGTTGTCGTTCCGCCTACCGGCCGACATGGAAGGCTGTCGCATTAGCGTTCCCATGTTGCGACAAAAGACGATCGACCGTGCGGAAGATGGAACGCTGCACGTGCGACTCCAGTTGCAAGACGAGATGATGGGCGAGTTGAAAGTGCTGGTCGAGTCCGATCGCCTTCTGCAAACGGGCAAAACGTACGCGGCGCCCGTACCCACGATCGAGACGGGTCAAACGCTGCGCCGTTTCGTCGCGCTGCAAAGCACGGGTCGCGACGAAGTGGCCGTCGAGAAGCACACCGGCCTGCGAGCGCTGATCCGACAACAGGAAGACTGGCAAACGCTCAAGGCCGTACTCGGCAGCCGTGTCACCATGGCCTATTCGGTCGTGCCCGGCGCCCAACAGCCAGAGCTGCTCTATAAGACGCAAGACCGCCAAATCGTCGAGACGGCCGGAGCTCGGATCGGCTTGGCCCAGACGGTGTTGGTGCTCGACGGCAACGGGACCTATCGGGCCGCCGTGACGTATCACTTGGATAACACGACCGAGCAATACCTGGAGATCCAACTTCCGCCGCAAGGAAGACTCTGGGCCGCTCGGGTGGCCGGCGAACCGGTCAAACCGACACGCGATCCTAAAGCGACCGACAAGCGACTGGTCCGCATTCCGTTGGTCAAGACGGCGCCGGGTGACCTGGATTATCTTGTCGTGTTGAAGTACAGCGGCCAAATCCCACAACTGGGGCGACTGAGCTCGGTCGACTTCCCCCTGGTTCACACCCGGAATATCAACGTCGAACTGAGTCAGGTCCAACTCTATGTACCCAAGACCCATCAATGGTTCGATTTCGACGGCACCATGCGATTAGTGGCCGACCAAGCCGAGCTCGCGGCCGGGGTCATCTCCTATCAGACGAAGCAGACCGAGCAACTCATGCAAACCTTCCGCGGCTCCGGCAAGTTTGCCAAGGTCCGTGCCTATAACAACCTCAAGCAAATCGCCGCGGACATGCTCGTCACCAAGGAAGCTACTCGCAGTTGGGGTTATAACGAAAAGCTCAACACCGAGCTCGAAGCCAATACCAGCCTGTTGCGACAGGCCGAACAAGAGGTCCAAGAGTTCACGGAACTCGACCAAGGAGTCGTGCCCGTCGAAACGGATAACCGCGCGCGGTTGAACGAATCCTACGAAGGCCAGAAGAACACTCGGGCGCGAAACGTCGTGCAACAGGAAGACAAGAACTGGGACATTGCCCCACAGCAGCAACCGGCCGCCGGGGAGAAACGCTCTTATTTCAACGACAAGTGGCTCGCGGGCAACCAACTCCGCACCGCCGCCGAGGCCGACGGCAAGGACCAAGGCAAAAAGGGGAAAAAGGCCTCCGAACAGATCGCCGGACGTCGCTTTGTGACTTTCGGTGGTACGGCTACTGTTGCCGCCGGCGACCAACTGAACGCCCCCGAGGTTGCCCAGGGCAAGGCCAAGGCCGAGTTGTCTAAATCGTTGGCCAGTCGTGAAGAACGTGCCCGAAATCGCCGCGGTACGGCCAGCAAGGAACGCGACACGCTGGAGCGATATCAACAGCAACTCGAACGTAAACAGGGACAATTGCAAAGCGACGGGCAAGTCGCCGCTCAGCAACTCAGACGCTCCGCCCAGCCACGCTCTCGGTCGAGGTCGGCGGGAACAAGACTTCAATTTGGCGTGGGCGTCAATTCCAACGCAGGTCTAATTGGCGGCGTGGGTGGCGCGGCTGGCATGGGCGGCGCCGGCTTCGGCCTGGGCAGTGCAATGGGCGAACCCGAGCAGCAAGTGGACGGACTGGCAAGTCTTGACGTCGAACTGCCGGAACTGGATCGGTTCTACCAGGTCTACCGCTTCACCACGCCCCGGGGTGAAACGAAGATTTCCGCCCGCGCTACTTCGCGACGCCTGATGACCGACTTCGGTCGATTGGGGATCGTGGCCGTCATTTTCGCCGTGATCCTCGGCTTGATCCACTTCGCACGCACCGGCCGATTCGTGTGGCTCACGCAGCCGGCCGGCTCGACCACGCTGATCTGCGTGGGCCTGTTGGCCCTGGTGATCGGCATCCTACCGCTGTTCGGTCTAATGGCACTGGTGACCGGAATCACGCTGAAGATCCGCGATCGACTCGCACGCCGCCAGTTGGCGCCCGCCAGAGCGTAACGATGTCCTGCCTGTCAAAGGACCATAAGGTCTCACGCAAAAGCGCCAAGCCGAAAGCAGGAGGCAGAAGCATCGTCGTTTGATGGCCTGGCTGCCGAGCGCCGACCAAATGAACGGATTCACTGATATCTATATCTGAATTATCAAATAGCAATCTTTTCCAAAACATCAAATTCCAAAGCATATTCTCTCCTTATATACTCCTGCTGTTCCATGGATAACACTTTGTCCCAGGGATCTCTGTTCTTTCTAAAACCCCCTTTTGAATTAGGGAGCCAACCATCGAAAGGAAGTGAAATACGCTGACAAACATTCCTTAAACCGTTCTCAAGAGTATCATAGTTTATGACAGCATCAACAACAGTATTATTATCAATGCTATAAATGGGATAATTAGGTTGATAGAGTTTCATCCTAAAGAAATTATCCAGACTACCAACATCACCATTTCGGTCTTCCCAATAGTATTGCGATATTGCTCTGTCAAAAGGATTTCTCTCAATAGTAAACTTGAAATATGAATTCCATATTGTTTTACCGACTCTTTCTTTGATTTCTCTAGCCGGCATATGATTATAGAACTTTCTCTGGAGTTTAACCTTATTCAAGTAATCATTCATCTGCTCCGGGGTTATATCAGGTGTAGAGGGGATGTCGTGTTCAGCGACATAATAATTACGAGGAGCTTGCCCTAGTCTTAAACGCTCAAACTCATCTGCCGGCGAGATGGCTGTTATAACATCCATTGGACCGCAATAACGGGATAAGGAGATTTCAACACTTGTCCCAGCGGTTTTGCGGGTCTTCAAAAAAATAAATCGATGATCATGAGATACTATCATACAGCCGAATTCTTTACTTCAAAGGAACATTGTTGTGATTTTGGATGCACCTACAAGAAAGACCGATAGGGATTTGAATCGGTCTTGAGTCTGGCCTAACGGGGCAGAGTTGTCAATCATCGGTCGAAAACGCAGCCAGGAGGCATCCAATGAGGTCCGCATGGCGGGCTGGTATTTAGACGCCAGGGGGGGACTCGATTATCTTTTCCGCCCCGCCCCGGTTTCTGACCTATGTTTTCACAGAAACGGGCGTTTTGGCCCCGAGAGTGCGCACTAATTGTAGGTAAAGACTGGCGTAAGCTATGAGCGAGCCTTCCGAAAACTCGAATAGTCCTCACAACCGGTCGCCGGAAGCTCTGATCGAACGGCTTTTCTCGCAGATCGGCGACGTCTCATCGCTGCCGGCTGTGGCTTTGGAAATCATGGAGCTGGCCGACGATCCCAAGACCGGGGCCGAAGATCTGCTGGATGCCGTGCGTGGCGACCCGGCCTTGTCCATGCGGTTGATGCGTACGGTCAACTCGGCCTATTACGGGCTGCAGGAGAAGGTGGCTGACCTGAAACAGGCCATCACGCTGCTGGGATTCACCGAGGTGCGAAACCTCGCGATGACCGCCTACCTGGCCCGATTGTTTCGAGATACCGAAAGCCATGGCGTCTATAGCCGGCGCGAGTTGTGGAACCACATGGTCGGCACGGCCATGGTCGCCCGGCTTACGGCGGAAACTTGCGGCCATGTGAAACCTCAAGAGGCCTATCTGGCCGGCCTGTTGCACGACGTGGGGTTGATCCTGATCGATCAGTATCTGCATAAGCCGTTTTGCCGGGTGGTCGACTCGCTGCGCGAGGATGTGCCCGTGTGCGACGCGGAAATGAGAATCCTCGGCTTCGATCACGCCACGCTGGGCGCCTACGTGGCATCGCAATGGAACCTGCCGAAGAATCTGGTCGCGACCATCGGCTATCATCACTGCCCCATGCAGTACGAAGGGGAACATCGGGCGTTGGTCAGCGTGGTGTCGTTGGCTAACTTCTTCTGTCACATGAAGGGCCTTCCTTCGCTGGGAGTTCGCAACGTCTCCATGCCGCCGGTCGAGCTATTCGTCGAACTGGGACTTCAACGACCCCACATCACCATGATCGCCGAACAACTCGGCGATGTGCTCGTAACGGCCGACCGCATGGCCCTGGTGCAAGTGGCGTAAGAAGAAGAATGCCGCAACGGTCCTAGGAATACGTAGGGTGGGTCGAGGAACGAAGACCCACGCGTCGAATCGCTGGCGTCTGGAGAATATCGAATATCGAACAAGGAATGACGAATACCGAAGTGTTATTCCACGAGCTACCTTCGTCCTTCGATATTCCTTGTTCGATATTCGATATTCAGGAAGGCGTTCCCAGAAGAAGCATTTCACACACACCCGCGTGGGTCTTCGTCCCTCGACCCACCCTACAAGATCGCGGCTTCTGTTGCGGTGTCGAAGAAATGGGCCTTGTCGATCAACAGGGGGACTTGGGCCGTTTGGCCGATCTGATACTTCCGCTGCGGATCGACCCGGCTAACCAACGTTTGGCCGTTGACGCTCAGATAGACATACGATTCGGCCCCCATCGGTTCGATCACGTCGACCCTCGCTTCGATGCGTGGGGCTTCGGCCGCCTGTTCCGCAATGGTTGAGCCGAGGTGTTCCGGCCGCAGCCCCAAGGTGATCGATCGCCCGTCGCATTGCGCAAGTGTCTCGGCCTTGGCCGGCGGCAGCGGCAGTCTCAGCCCGCCGTCGGCAATGAATGCAGCGCGGCCGTCGAGCCGGTCGATACGCCCTTCGAGGAAGTTCATCGGCGGCATTCCAATAAACCCGGCCACGAACTTGTTGGCCGGCGACTCGTAGAGCGTCATCGGATCGGCCGCCTGCTGCACCAAGCCGTCCTTCATTACCACAATCCGATCGCCCATGGTCATGGCCTCGACCTGGTCGTGGGTCACGTAGATCATCGTAGCTCCCAACCGGCGATGCAGTTGGCGAATCTCCACCCGCATCTGCACCCTCAGCTTGGCGTCGAGATTCGAAAGCGGTTCGTCCAGCAGAAAGACGGCCGGCTTGCGAACGATGGCCCGACCCACGGCCACTCGCTGCCGCTGTCCGCCGGAAAGGGCGCTCGGGCGTCGCTGCAACAGATCCTCGATACCTAAGATATTGGCGGCCTGTTGTACGCGCTGGTCGATTTCGCTCTTGGAAAACTTCCGCAGTTTCAGGGCGAAGGCCATGTTCCCCCGGACCGTCATGTGCGGATAAAGCGCGTAGTTCTGAAAGACCATCGCAATATCGCGATCCTTCGGCCGCACGTCGTTAACCACCCTGGGGCCGATCGAAATCGTCCCCGAGCTGACCTGTTCCAGCCCGGCAATCATCCGCAAGGTGGTCGACTTGCCGCATCCCGACGGTCCCACCAGCACCACGAATTCGCCGTCGGCCACCTCGATACTAAAATCCCGCACAGCCCGAACACCGCCGGGAAAGATCTTGCCAACGTTTTGCAACCGAACTTCCGCCATAGGCCTTCACACCAAGGAGAATCAACGCCGCCCATCCTACCACACACGGCCCCCAATATAAAGCCGCGACCGTCGGTCGCGCCGTGTGCCACTGGTGGCTTGCCCACCAGTGCCACCACCCATCACTCCCCAAGAACGGCCAAAAGCTGATCAACGGCCCGTTCAACCCGCCCGTGCTGCTGCGGCCGGGCGCCCGCTTGCTCGAACTCGAAGAGCCAATCCAGCTTGCCCGAGTTCGTAGGGTGGGTCAAGTTCGCAGCGTGGGTCGAGTTCGTAGGGTGGGTCAAGGAACGAAGACCCACGCGTCGCCCGCCATCGACG
>CAYYOX010000082.1:0-15276 GCA_964473065.1 uncultured Planctomycetaceae bacterium
TGTATGGTCACCCCTGACCTGCGGTGTGTTCTGATTCCCGAACAGCCTCGGTTACTTCTTGGGGGGGAAGAGTTGGATTTCCACGATCGACGGGCCTTCGGTTGTTTCCAGTAGGTTCAGTCGGACGTGTTGGGCGGTGGTTGGGGGGAATTCTATCGATAGGTTCTCGCCGATGGTCGTGCCTTCGTGGAACGTTTCCCAGCCGTTGTCCCGTTTGGCCTGCAAGGCGAACTTCTGCACCCGGCCGTACGGCTCGCTGATCGTGGCCCGATTGAAGGTTTTCGGCTCGCCTAAGTCGACCGCCAGCCAGCAGGCGTGGGTTCCATAGTCGCAACCCCAGCGGGTCGTCGGATCGTCGTCGAAGGCCTTGTCGGGGCTGTAGGTTTCCATCTTCTCGTATACGTTCGAGGCGGTGGCCTTTTTGCCCAGTGCCAATGAGCCGGACCGATGGCGCAGCGGTTCAATACCGGCGGCCGGGCCGTCTAGCTCGAGCACGACGATCGTGTCCAGTTCCTGCCGATGCTCGGCCGGCACGGAAATCTCGATGCCCTCGTCCGTTTGCACGACCCGGGCCGTCCCGCCGGTCATGACCGAGTGGGCGACGATCTTCCGATCGATCGGCGGCAAAGTGAGCGTTTCGAGCTTTGCATCAAGAATGTGCAGGAAGATCTTGTTGTCTTTGTGGGTCGAGACGCCCCAGGCGCTGGCGGCGTTGATGCCCTGGTTGGTGGTTCCGAAGTGAAGTCCCCATTGGGCCGTCAAAAACGGACCGCCGCGGGTGCCGTAGATGCTCTGCCCGTACTTCTTCACCCATTGGCCGATCTGGCGGAACCGCTCGACCTGGCGCGGCTCGATGCGACCGTCGGGCATGGGGTTGGTGTTCAGGGCCAGATTGCCGCCCCGGCCGGCGCACGTGACCAGCAAGTCGATGCACTCCTTGAGCGATTTGATCCGATCGTCCGGCTTCCACGACCATTGGGTCCCCAGGGTAACGCACGACTCCCAAGGCCGCTCGGGCTGGAACTGGCCGAGGCTCTGCTCCGGCGTGCCAAAATCGCCCTGCGCGCCGCAGCGGTTGTTGATAATCAACCAGGGCTGAAGCTCGCGGGCCATTTTGAACAGCTTTTCCGTGTCCCAGTGCTCCGGCTTGCCGCCAAGGTCGAACCAGAAGCCGTCGATCCGCCCGTAGTTGGTCAATAGCTCGCGAATCTGGCCGTGCAGGAACTTGATGTAGCGGGCATGGTTCTCGGTGAAATAGTCCTGATGATACCAGTCGGGTTGCGAGTAATAAATAATCAGCTTCAGGTCGGCCTCGTGACAAGCGTTGGCCACGTCCTTCATGACATCGTGCTTCCATGCCGACTCGGGCCCCGTGCTACGGTAGTCGGTCAGCTTGGTGTCGTACAGGCAGAACCCGTCGTGGTGCTTGACCAGGAAGATCATGTACTTTTGCCCGGCATCTTTGGCCACCTGTACCCACGCCTTGGCGTCGAACTTGTCCGGCTTCCATTTCTTATAGAGATTGTCGTACACCTCCGCCGGCGTGATGGTTCCCGTGCCATGCCCATCTCGCCGCACACCGGCCCGCGACCAGCCGATCTCCTCGCCCGTCAGAGTCACCGGTCCCCAACAAAGAAACATCCCGAACCGGGCGTCCTGCCAGGCTTCGACCACCTCGGGCTTGGCCTTCATCCAGGGTTTCTCTTCGGCCTGAGTGTGGGAAGTTAGGATCGTGGCAAGACAAACAGTCCAAAGGCAAGCAAGTCGTTTCATGGTGTGGCTCCTGATTCTGTGATTGTTTAGCCACCGCGTCCACGCGGTGTTAGCGATACTCTACACCGTTCACTCGCCACATTCAAGCAATTCACGCCATCCACTCCAGGGAGGGGGTTGCGTGGCAGCCGGCCGTTCGTCAAACTTATCCGTTTCGTACGGCATTCAACGGAGCAAACCATGGCACAGAAGTGTGATATCGGACTAATCGGCCTGGCCGTGATGGGCGAGAATTTGGCCCTGAACATCGAGAGCCGCGGCTATAGCGTGGCCGTCTTCAACCGCACCACGAGCAAAGTCGACGACTTCATGGCTGGCCCGGCCAAGGGAAAGAACTTCGTCGGCTGCCAGTCGCTCGAAGAATTGATCGGCGCCTTGGCCGTACCTCGCAAGGTGATGCTGATGGTCAAAGCCGGACCGGCGGTCGATGCGTTTATCGAGGCGATCATCCCGCTGCTTCAGCCGGGCGACGTGATCATCGACGGCGGCAATACCCATTTCAGCGAGACCGAACGCCGCACCGAGCACGTCGAATCGAAGGGCCTGCTCTACATTGGCACGGGCGTCTCCGGCGGCGAAGAGGGCGCACTGAAGGGCCCCAGCATGATGCCTGGCGGTAGCGAAAAGGCCTGGCCGCTGGTCAAACCGATCTTCCAAGCCATCTCGGCCAAGGTCGGTCCGAATGGCGATATCCCCTGCTGCGATTGGGTCGGGCCGCGCGGCGCCGGGCACTATGTCAAAATGGTCCACAACGGCATCGAGTACGGCGATATGCAGTTGATCTGCGAGGCCTACTGGATGCTCAAACACGCCCTGGGCCTAACCAACGAGGAACTCTACGACGTCTTTGCCGAGTGGAACCGGGGCGAGTTGGACAGCTATCTGATCGAGATCACCCGCGATATCTTCAGCGTAAAAGACGAAGAGACGGGTAAGGACCTGGTCGACCTGATCCTCGACACGGCCGGGGCCAAGGGGACCGGCAAGTGGATGAGCCAGTTGGCCCTGGACCTGGGTGTACCCAGTACGCTCGTGACCCAGGCCGTCTACGCCCGCTCGATCTCGGCCATGAAGGAGTCGCGAGTTCGGGCAAGCAAGCAACTCGACGGTCCCTCGGGCACGTACCAGGGTGATCGGGCCGAATTCATCGAAGCGGTCCGCCAAGCGCTCTACGCCTCGAAGATTTGCAGCTATGCCCAAGGATTCGTGCAACTACAAGCGGCCGCCAAGGAGCATGATTGGCCGTTGGACCTCGGCGCCTGTGCCCTGCTGTGGAGAGGCGGCTGCATCATTCGGGCCGTATTCCTCCAGCGGATCAAAGAGGCGTTCGACGTCGAGGCCGACCTGGAGAACCTGCTGCTGGCCCCGTATTTTCAGGAAGCGGTCGAGAAGGTCCAGCCGGCCTGGCGCCAAGTGGTAACCACGGCCGTCGAACTGGGCATCCCCGTGCCGGCCTTCGCGGCCGCCTTGGCTTATTACGACAGTTACCGCAGCGAATGCCTGCCGGCCAACCTGCTTCAAGCCCAACGCGACTACTTCGGCGCCCATACCTACCACCGCACCGACCGCGAGGGCACTTTCCACACCGACTGGATCCGAGAACGAAAACCACCCCAATAAACCGCTTGCGGCTTTGCAACGCCCAACATAAAACCATGCCCACATCCTACCTAGACAAAATGTTCGGCCTAACTGGCCAAACGGCCGTAGTCATCGGCGGCGCCGGCGTGCTCGGCGGCGGGCTATGTCGCGGACTGGCCCAAGCCGGCGCCCAAATCATGGTCGCCGACCTGACCGAAGAAGCGTGCCAGACCCGGGTCGAAGAACTCGAACAACTCGGCGCCAAGGCCGCTTACTGCACGGTCGACGTGACCTCGCGCGAGTCGATCGAAAACCTGCTGGCCGCTGCCGAAAAGCAGTTCGGCCGCATCCATATCCTGGTCAATTGCGCCGGGGTGAACGCCGGGAGCGACTTCCTCGACGCGACCGACGCCGACTGGGACCGCGTGATGACGATCAACCTTAGGGCCGTCTTTCAGGCCTGCCAGATCTTCGGCCGCCACATGGCCCAGGCCGATGGCGGATCGATCGTCAACATCGGCAGCGTCACGTCGCATCTGCCGCTGTCGCGAGTGTTCGCCTACTCGGCCTCGAAGGCCGGCGTGCTGAACCTGACCCGCAACGTGGCCCAAGAGTTTGCCGAAAAGGGAGTCCGCGTAAACGCTATATGCCCCGGCTTCTTCCCGGCCGAGCAGAACCGAAAGCTTCTGGACCAGAAACGGATCGACAACATCATGGACGGGACGCCCATGCGGCGCTTCGGCGAGCCGGAGGAACTCGTCGGCGCGATGCTGCTGTTGGTGTCGTCGGTTGGCGGAAGTTTCATCACCGGCACGCACGTCAACGTCGACGGCGGCTTCACCGCAGCTTGGTTCTGATCGCTCCAATTGCTGATGACCAGTCTCCCCAACCTATCGATCGGCCCAGTCGAGATCGGGTTCCCGGTGATCCAGGCGGCCTTGAGCGGCTATAGCGATTGGCCGATGCGGGTGATCGCACGGCGGCTTGGGGCCCCGTTCACGTTCTGCGAAGTCCTGCTCGACCAGTTCATTGTGAACGTCAGCCGCGGCCGCAAGGCGGGGCGGTTCATCCGCGTGACCGACGAGGAGCACCCGTGCGGCGCCCAACTGATGGGCGCCGATCCCGTGGAATTTGCTCAGGCCGCCTTGAAACTGGTCGAGGCCGGCTTCGACCTGATCGACGTGAATTTCGGTTGCCCGGTCCGAAAGGTCGTCAGCAAACACCGCGGCGGCTATTCCCTGGGCCAGCCGACCACGGCCCTGGAGATCCTTGCCCGAGTGCGCGATACTGTGCCGCCGCACGTGCCGGTGACGGTCAAAATGCGACGCGGGCTGGACGATTCGGCCGAGAGTCGGGAGAACTTCTTCACGATCTTCGACGGGGCCTTTCGGCTGGGCCTTGCGGCCGTGACCGTACATGGCCGAACGGTTGTGCAAAAGTACGAGGGACCCTCGTCGTGGGACTTTCTGCGTGAAGTCAAGCAACACGCGGGCAACCGGACCGTACTGGGCAGCGGCGACCTGTTCACGGCCGAGGACTGCCTGCGGATGCTGGCCGAGACGGGTGTGGACGGCGTGGCGGCCGCACGGGGGGCTATTGGCAACCCGTGGATCTTCGCTCAGGCCCAAGCCTTGGCCGCCAAGGGAGCTTACCAGCAGCCCAGTCTGATCGAACAACGCGAGGTGATCCAGGAGCACTACCGGCTGGCCGAGGAGATCTATGGTCCCCGGCGCGTCTGCCTGGTGATGCGAAAGTTCGGCATCAAGTACTCGCGGATGCACCCGAAGGCCAAGGAGGTCCGTGACGCCTTCACGCGCATGCGCAACCCGGCCGGATGGCAAATCCTGCTGGATACCTGGTACAAGTAACTTGGCCGCTTGCGGCTTTGCACTTCTCCCCGGCCGCTTGCGGCTTTGCGTTCCTCAGGTGGCAAGTCTCGGGCCGCAAGTTGTATCCCAAGGCAAGGCATCGCCTCAGTGAATCCCCCATAAGCGTCTGTTTGCTCAGGAAAACCCCCTCCAACGGGCCATTTTGGAGTAAATTTATATATTTGTTGTCAGGATTGAGCGGTCGGCGGCCTATAGGCTATTGATGGAAATGCAGTTCCAGGATGGACTTGTAGAAATAGTACGAATTGAGGGTTGCGTTTTACAACGCCTTCGGGCTTAGACGCTCTGAACTAGGGGACTTGATATGAACCGTTGGATTATTGGATGTGTTGCATTGGCCATGTTAGTGGCTGCGGGGAACGTTGAAGCAGGCATCGTTCTTGGCGATGGTGGTGGTGTTTACGGGGATCTTATCTTCGGCGACGCGACGGTGACCTTTGATGAAGCCGGAGCGAGTTTGGGTTCGATTGATACGGTTCTCACTATCTCAGGCGTAGACTTCGGCGAGGGATTCTCGGGACAGCCTCTTAGTCCTTCCGGTGGCTTTGATGTCCTCGACGACGGCCGTGATGTCGATCCGCTGGTCGTACTGCCTGGAGCCTCGGGCGCGAACCTGCAAGTTCTCTCATTCAGCTCATACAATGGGAACGTCCTGGCCGGCCTGGGACCAGGACCGGGTGATCAAGTCGGGGAAGGAGCTATCTCCATCTTGTTCCCGGTTACCCAAACGGTGGTCGCCTTCGAAGTCATTGGCGCAGACGGCGGAGCGGGATACATTGATGTCTATGCCACTGATGGGTCTCACCTTAGCCAGTATGTGATTCAGCCATTGACAAATTCAACTCCAGGAGATCCGGTGACGGTTGACGCGTTCGCGCTGAACCTTTCCCAGCCCTTCCAAGGAATCACGTTTACGAATCTCAATAGCGGGGGAGCTGGGATCGACAACGTTCGATTCAGCACGACTCCCGCGTCGCCTCCCGGCGAAATCCCGGAACCGGCTTCGCTGATCATTTGGTCGGCCTTGGCCCTGCTGGGGATCGTCGTCGGTTGGCGTCGTCGCAAGCGAGCCTAGTCGGCAAAACGAGCAATAATAGACGTACGGGCCATCCAAATAGGATGGCCCGTTCGCTTTCTTGACAAGCTCGACCCGAGCAGGCTTAACCGTTATTGCGGCGGGCGTTGTCCAACACGACGGTCGCGTTGCGTAGAATGCCCTCGCGCTTCGAGCGCCAAAGCGGCGTACGGCGGAATCGCTCGCGAAAGCCCGTTTCGTCCAGCGAAAACAGGTCGGCCAACTCGACCGGGTTCATGCCCTCGGCCGGTTGAAAACTCGGCTCTTCGGTGCATGGCGTGCGGCCGTTAAACGGACAGGCCTGCTGGCAGGCGTCACATCCGAACAGACGGCCCCCCGCCCCCCCCCGAAACTTCTCCCGCATAACCTCCTTCGACTCGACGCTCAGGTAGCTCAGACAGCGGCGGGAGTCGACGCGATGCGGTTCGACCAGGGCCCCGGTCGGACATGCGTCGAGACACGCCCGGCATGTGCCACAATGGTCGTTGGCGAAAGGCTCGTCGTAATCGAGCTTCTCGGTCGTCAGCAGGGCGGCCAAGAAGAGCCAACTCCCGAATTGCTTGTTGATCAGCATCGTGTTTTTGCCGATCCACCCCAGCCCGGCCAGTTGGGCAAACTCGCGTTCCAACAGCGGCGCCGTATCGACCACGCCGCGGGCGGCTGCCTCGGGGGCCTGTTGCTTATGAAACCGCACCAGTTGGCGAAGTCGGTCGTGGATCACGTCGTGGTAGTCGAGCCCCCAAGCGTAGCGCGAGACCGAACCCTGGCCCGGCCCGGGCTCGCACGGTTCGCAAGTGCAATAGTTGACGCCCAGCATCATCAGGCTGCGAACGCCTGGGAGAACGTGTTGTGGGTGTCGGTAAGCGTCGGCCCTCTCGGCCATGTAGTCCATCTGGCCGGCAAACCCGTCGTCTAGCCACCGCTCGAACCGGTCGATTCCAGGGGGCGTCTTCGCCTCGGTGACGCCGGCCAGATCGAAACCCAGTCGAAACGCTTCCTGCTTCAAGGCCGTGGTGAGCGACGTTTCAGGGATGGGTTCGTCTTTCATGCTGTCGACGAGGTAAGAGGAAAAAAGGGAAAGAGGGAAAAGGGGAAAGGGGAAAAAGAAGAACGGAAAACGCTTTGGCTATCAAGGAAAGGGTCGCATTGTGGGGCTGAAATGGTACGGAAAGCATCTCGCTGCGTAAGCTTTTTCCCGTTTTCCTCCTTTCCCTTTTTTCCTCACCACATCCAGGCCGTTCTATGTCCAGGCCGTTCTATTTCGGGGGTTTCGGTCAAAGTGGTCCGAGCGTAGAATCGAGAGCATCGATTGTACATCCTCCAGCCGCCGCGGAGACCCCGCCCTTGCGATATATGCTGATGCTGGCCAGTTGCCTCGTTTTGATTTCCGGCTGTAAGCCGTCCGTTCCCCGGGAGGAGTTGGGCACGATCGAAGTACGGCTGCCGAAGCTCGTCGACCCGAAGGAGCCATATCCCATGCCCGAGCTGGACAGGCCCATTGAACCGCCGCCCGAAACGGCCGTTCCGACGGACGATACTCCGTAAGACCCTCTTACGGAGGGGGTTGGTGGACCAATTTGCAAAAGTTCGCTTCTAAGGCTTGTATCGACGGATTTTCTCATTAGGATAAAGAGGGTAGTCTAGTGAATTTGTCCTGATTGGAGAAACAGCAAGTTGGGAGACAGCAATGAGTAGCAAACTGGCAGTTCGGGCGTTCTTGGTCGTTTTCGTGGTTCTCGTGTCGCAGTCTGTGGCGAAGGCCCACTATGGCTATGGGCCGTATTCTTATCGGTATGCGGCTTTTCTGCCTCCGTACGGGTATTATGGGCAGTATTTGCACAGCTACATGCCGTATTATGCGGTCCATCCGCCAAGGTACTACAGCTCGGCCCTGCTGCGCGGGCATGATCCGTGGGCAAGGAGCTACCGTACAAGGACCGTTGTCTCGCGTGCGGCGCCCGAGCCTAAGCGGATCACCAATCCGTACATGGGCGAACCCCAGGTCGCCAAGGCCTCGCGGGGCCAGGTGTCTAGCGGTCCGTTGCGAATCATCAATCCCTATGTGACCCAATTGGGGGATCCGGGCGTAAGTGCCATGGCCGTTGCCCCGCAAGCGCCGCAAGTGATTCGTCCGGCCTCGCTGGCCGAGCCACGTCCGTAAGGCGAAAACCGGCCTGGACACGGCCGGAAAAAACGCTAATCTACCGACTCACCCGGGGTGCGCTGCGCGCCAAGGATCGGCTTCGAGTACACCCGGCTTTGCTGTTTCTTCTCTTCCAGTCGCTCAAACGATCACATATTGGGCTGCTGGGGGCGGAAAGGAGGCTGCCCTATGAAGCGGTTCGCATTGTTGCTGGTTGTCCTGACGCTGTGTGGATGCAGGGGGCAATCGCCGCCGGCCGGCGATCCGTTCTTGATGGGACCCACGCGGGTTCCGCCGCCGGGAACGGGGGCCGTCTCGGGTCGGCCCGCCGATCCGTATGGACAACCGATGCCCCACCCTGCCGTACCGGTGCCCGCATTACGCCAACAGCCGCCACTCGGGAATACGGTTCCGTCTCACATTACACCGCAACCGAGTTTGCCGCGGCTGGGTTTCACTTCCAACGCCCCGCCGGAGAATAATCGACCGGAACCGCGTCAGATGGCCGGTTCGTTTGGTTTCGAGTCGCATGATCGGTCGGGTTGGACCAGCCGCGTGCCGCCGCCTTCGTTTACCGCCCTACAGTCGAATCGCCCGCCAGCTACGCAAGCAACGCCCATTTCTCAGTCGAGCGACCCGCCGGAAAAGCGTGTGCCGGTGGTCCGCATGCTGCAGCCGCGTCCGACGGCAACCCGCAAAGAAACCCAGAAGTTCAACGCCTCGCCAGCAGTTCCCACGGGAAGCAAGCCCGTCGATATCATGGATCTTCCCAAGGCCCGACAGTCGGGGACCTCCTCGGCGCAGGCCGATTCGGGTTTCCGGCTGGTTTCGGCCACGGAAGAGATCGGTCCGGCAGAGGCTGAATTCACAGAGGGTTCCACTTCGCGTTACGCCCATGATCCGCAGTATGGTCGGCTTCGCGGCCAACTGGAATACTCGCGGATCGAGGGCCACTGGAAACTGCGGTATATTCCCGTCGACGGCGAAACCGACAAACATGGCGGCAGCGTGGTGGTGTCCGACCCGTCGGTCTTGGCCGGGTACGAGCGGGGGGATTTTGTCGAAGTCCGCGGGCACCTGGGGGATCGTCGCACGAAGAAGGGTTATGCCCCGACGTACGAAGTGGCCCAAATCAAACGTTTGGACCGGCCTCAGCGTTAGAAATCGTGCCAGACCTGCGTTTCTCGGCTGATTCTATGGGCCAGACGGTCGAATTGTGCCGTATAATTGTACAATGCGCGGCTCGGATTCCTGTTCTCGGAGACTCCATTGAGCGATACTTCCAGCGAAAATCGAATGAAGATGGCCCGGGGCACCGGCGGAGTGAACGCCGTGCGCTTGAAGCAGTGGGCGGCGTTGATCCCCAAGATTACGGCCTTGGAGCCGGAATTGATGGAGTTGACCGATCAGCAATTGCGCAAGCGAAGCCTGTCGGTACAGTATCAGGCTAAGAGCGGCGTGCCCCTTTCGCGACTGCTGGTCGAAGGGTATGCCTTGGTTCGGGAAGCCGGCCGCCGCACGGTCGAGATGCGGCATTTCGACGTGCAACTTCTCGGCGGAATCGCCATGTTCAACCGCTCGATCGTCCAGATGCAGACCGGCGAGGGAAAGACACTGTCCGCTACGTTGCCGATGTACTTACACGCGCTCAATGGCAAGGGATGCCTGCTGGCCACCGTCAACGACTACCTGGCCCGACGCGATGCCGAGTGGATGACGCCGGTCTACAAGGCCTTGGGGTTGACGGTCGGGGTCGTAGAAACGCAAATGCAACGCCCCCAGCGACGCAAGTCCTATCAGTGCGACGTCACCTACGGCACGGCCAAGGAGTTCGGCTTCGACTTCCTGAGAGATCGGCTCCTGTTGCGGCGAATCAGCGAGGGACAGGGCGATTTGCTCGGCGGGATGCTCGGGCAGCAGGGCGGGCAGAAGGACGAGAAGGCCGTTCAACGCGATCCCTACTTCGCCCTGGTCGACGAGGCCGACAGTATCCTCATCGACGAGGCCCGAACGCCGCTGATCATCAGCGCGATTCCCACCGAAGAGCAACGGCTCGAGGCCGAGAGTTACAAGTGGACCACCTCGGTGATCGACGAGTTCATCGAAGACGAAGATTACGAGTACGACCACGAGAAGCGGACGGCCGAGTTGACTCGGGAAGGCCGACGCAAGGCCCGCATATTACCCAAGCCGGCCGACCTGGATACGGTCGGCATGGTCAGCATCTACCAGTATGTGGAACGAGCCATTGTCGTCCATCGCGAATATCATGAAAATCGACAATACGTGATTCGCGACGGCGAGGTGGTGATCGTCGATGAGTTTACCGGGCGACTGGCCGAGGGTCGGAAATGGCGCGAGGGGATTCATCAGGCCGTCGAAGCGAAGGCGGGCGTCGAGGTGACCGTGGCCACCGGACAGGCGGCGCGGATTACCGTGCAGGACTTCTTCCTGCGTTTCGAGAAGCTGGCCGGCATGACCGGTACGGCCATGGGTTCGGCCCGGGAATTGCGGAAAATCTATCGCACGCATGTGCTGCCGATCCCCACCAATCAGCCCGAAATCCGCCAGGCCCTGCCTGTCCGCGTTTTTGCCACGGCGGAGGCCAAGTGGGAGGCCATCGTCGAAGAGGTTTGCCAACTGCACGCCGAGGGTCGGCCACTGTTGATCGGCACGCGATCGAGCGACAAGTCGGAGATCCTCGCGAAATTGCTCGAACTGCGAGGCATCGAGCATGAGGTGCTCAACGCCAATCACATTGAAGCCGAGGCCGATATCGTCGGCCGGGCCGGGCTACGTGACAAGGTGACCGTCTCGACCAATATGGCCGGACGCGGAACCGACATTCGGCTCGGCGACGGGATTACCGAAATTGGCGGGCTGCACGTCATCTGTACCGAAATGCACGACTCGAGTCGCATCGACCGCCAACTGATCGGGCGTTGCGGCCGCCAAGGCGACCCGGGAACATACCGACAGTATCTGTCGCTGGACGACGAGTTGCTGGCATCCGGGTTAGGGCCGGAAAAGGGTAAGAAGCTCAAGGAAATGGGCGAAGCCGGCGAGGGCGAGTTCAACCGCCTTGCCCCCTTATTCGTCAAAGCCCAAAAGAAGGTCGAGCGTCGCCATTTCCGACAACGACGCGGGCTGATGTACTTCGAGAAGGAACGCAAGAAGATGCAGCGTCAAATGGGGCAAGACCCCTATCTCGACACACCCGGCTCGTAGGACTGCGAAAACGGTGTTATTCAGTCACCTCTACACGTCCAACGCTGCCTGGCCTACGTAGAGCTGCAGCACTTGGCTTTGGACCTTGATGGCGCGGATCAGCACCCAGACATTCTCCAAGTCGAACTTATCCGGAGGGGTCTCGGAAAGCTCTTCCAGTTCGGCCGTCATGGCGGCGTGCTGGTCCGTGGCGGCCTGCAGCCGGATTCCCATCTCCTGCCAAACTTCCGCCAACCGATCCTCGTCGTCGAGCTCTTCGAGGTCGTCGATGTAGTTGGTCAACAGGAGGCAGAGCCGGGCTACGTCGCGCGGCATCGCCTCGGGCTGGAGTTGTTGAATGCGTTCGGCCAAGTCATGACAAGTCATCGTTTCGATTCCCAGATTAGGGACAAGCGGAAAAGGTTTTCGTCGACGCGGCGAACAAGACCAACATGAGCCCAATATCAACATGAGCCCAATATCAACATGAGCCCAATATCAACATGAGCAAGGTCCAAGTGCCGAGCCGAAAGACGAGTTTGCGAAAAGGGTTCCAGGGCCATCTGTGGCAGCCGAGGGAGTGCTGAATCGAGCGTTGCTAACCGATCGATTCGCTCCAATCAATTCTAGCTTACTTTTTCAGGAAAAGGTAAAGTGACGTAAGTCGCCTGGTAGCAACAGGTTGCAACCTGACTCCAAAGGCCCCCAACCCCGCTTGCCCGGAAATCCTCGCTCGGGGTAACTGCTTGATGGCTGGCCCGGGACCGCTATAATCAGGCTTCATCACCGCGAAAGCGGCCATGACCAACAACCCCCTCGGGAAACCACATGAGCGATTCCCAGCCAACTGATCAATATGCCGAACTCGTTCGGGAGCTCGACGAGCCCTGGTCGCGGCGCTCGGCACGGCAGAAGTTAGTGGCCGCTCGGGCCGTGCAGCCGCTGTTGGAATGCCTCCGTGCGAAAAACGAGTCGGTCGTTTGGGCGGCCATTAGCGCGCTGGCCGAGCTCGAAGCGACCGAAGCCGTCGAGCCGTTGGTCGAATTGCTCGAACAGGGTAAGCTGACGCTTCTCGTGGCCGATGCCTTGAAGTCGATTGCCGGTCAGGATTTCGGCGCCGACGCCAAGAAGTGGCGGCAATGGTTGACGGACTCAGCAACTATCGTAAAACCGAGCTGCGACGCGACCGAGTGCATCCGGCAGACGGCCGACTATTTGGGCGTCGAGCCGCAAGGCTCGGGCGATTCCTACCGGTTCAAGCTTTCCTTGGCCAACGGACGCACGCAGAAGGTCGCCGTCTTGTTCGGCCGCAAAGACGCCGACGGCGACGCGTTGGTGGTCATCTACAGCGAATGCGGCCCGGCCAATGCGAAATACTACGAGGCCGTTTTGCGAAAGAATGTGAGCATACCGGCCGGCGCCTTTGCCATTCGAGACATCGGCGGGAAACCCCAATTCATAATCGTCGACACCCTGATCGCCACAACGGCCAGCGCCAATATCCTAGCCAAGAAGATCGAACACATCGCCGCCCGAGCCGACGCCGTAGAAAAAAGCCTAACAAAAGAAGATAAACGGTAAGCAATAGTCGTTTAGCGGTCGCCGGCACGGCGACCAACTATCCACTAACCACCATCCACTAACCACTATTCCCCCCCCCATGCCCGAACTTGGCGTTAACATCGACCATGTGGCGACCGTGCGCGAAGCGCGGCGTACGAACGAACCCGATCCCGCCTGGGCGGCTGCGCTGGCCGAATTGGGTGGCGCCGACGGGATTACGCTCCACCTGCGCGAGGACCGCCGCCACATCCAGGACCGCGACTTGAAGATCCTCAGCGAGACGGTCACGGCCAAGCTGAACCTGGAAATGGCCTGCGAGGAAGAAATCCTCATAATCGCTTGCGACCTTCGACCGGAGCAAGTGACCTTGGTGCCCGAGCGACGCGAGGAAATCACGACCGAGGGCGGGCTGGACGTGGTCGGTCAGCGCGATCGGGTGGCGCAGGTCATTGCGAGGCTCAAGGAGGCCGGCATTTCCGTTAGTCTGTTCCTCGATCCCGACATCCCTCAGATCGAAGCGGCCGCCGACCTCGACGCCGACGCCGTCGAGTTGCACACCGGCCAATACGCCCTGGCCAAGCCCGGAGTCGCCCGGCAGAAAGAACTAGAAACACTCGAAACGGCCAGTGCCCGAATCCGTGAGCTTGGCATGACCCTGCACGCCGGACATGGCCTGACCTATCACAACGTCCTGCCCGTGGCCGCCATCGAAGGAATGCACGAGTTGAACATCGGCCACAGCATCGTCGCCCGAGCCATCATGGTAGGATTCGAAAAAGCCGTCCGAGAGATGAAGGAATTAGTAAGCAGTAAGCAGTCTAACTAACCACCAACCACTATCCACTAACCACTACTCCCCCATGACCACACGACGCGAAGAATTCTCCGGCCTGCCGGTGGCCCTGATTATGCCGATGCGTGACGGGCAAGTCGACATTGAAACCTTGCAGCAACAGGTCGAATTCCAAATCGAAGCGGGAACGACCTGCCTATGCCCCACGGGAACGACCGGCGAGTCGCCCACGTTGTCCCATCCCGAGCACGAGCGGGTGATTTCGGCCGTGGTCGAGGCGGCGGCCGGGCGAATCAAGGTCATGGCCGGCACGGGAAGCAATAGCACCGACGAAGCGCTCCGTTTGACCCGTTGGGCCGCCAAGACGGGCGCCGATGCGGCATTGTTGGTAGCCCCTTATTACAACAAGCCGACCCAGGAAGGTTTCTACCAACACTACAAGGCGGTGGCCGAGGCGGTCGAGATTCCCCTGTGCGTCTACAATATCCCCGGCCGTGCGGCAAAGAACATCGAGCCGGAGACCATCATTCGACTGGCCGAGCTGCCCAACATCACGATGGTCAAGGAGGCAACCGGGTCGATGGACCAGGCGTCGCAGGTTATCTCGGCGACCGACCTGACCGTGCTCAGTGGTGACGACAGCCTCACGCTGCCGCGGATGTCGATCGGCGGTCGCGGCGTGGTCTCGGTGGTGGGGAACATGATTCCCAAAGACGTGATCGCCCTGACCGGGGCTTTCGACGCGGGCAACCTCGACGAGGCCCGACGTTGGCACCATAAGCTCTTCCCGCTCTGTCGCGATATGCTGGGGCTCTCGACCAATCCGATCCCGATCAAGGCGGCCATGAAGATGGTCGGTCGCGACACGGGCGAATTGCGGCTACCCATGACGCCGCTTACCGCCGACGAGGAAGCCAAACTCCGCCAGACGCTGACCGACTACGGCCTGCTGTGAGCCACCGGCCGACCGATATGCCCAAATTGCTCCTGCTGTGTGAATACGCCTCGCTCAACGGCGGCGAACGTTCGATGCTCTCGACGCTCGACGGCGTTCGGGCGGCACAGTTCACGCCGACCGTGATCGGTCCGCCCGAAGGTCCCCTGGCCGAAACACTCGGCCGGCGGGAAGTGGAACTCGTGCCCTTTTCATTCTGCGATGCGGCGGGAAAACGGTTTTCGCAGGACCGGTTGCGGGACCAGTTGGCCAAGGTGTTTCGCCGTTGCCAGCCCGACCTGCTGCACGCCAACACCC
>CAYYOX010000083.1:0-15275 GCA_964473065.1 uncultured Planctomycetaceae bacterium
GGTGAAACACGGCAGCGGTTGCCACGACCCGGTCGAGCCGGACGGCAATATCGACCTGACCGGCAGCGTGACCGATTACTTCAACGTCTCTTACGACGTCCTGGCCCGGGAACATCAGGGACAACGTGGAACCCGCTACGTCAATTGGATCCCCACCTACAACGGCCAGGAATGGAACATTTTGGAGGTCGACCCGAAGACTTGGGGTTCGCCGCAAAGCCTGTTGACCGAGTTGATCCTCACCGGCCACCCGGACGAAAACGGCAAACCGCGTTTCGAGATGGACAAAGCGAGTCGCCATCGGGTCTTTGCCTGGATCGACTTGAACGTTCCCTACTACGGCACCAGCGAGACGGCCTATCCGGACAACATCGGCTGCCGACGCATTGTGCCGGCCGAGTTGGACAAGGTTTTGGCCGAAGTGGCCGCCCGACGCTGTGCCGAGTGTCACGCCGACGGCAAGATCCCACGTCGCGTCTGGACCCGAATCACCGAACCACAGTTCAACCCGTTCCTGATGGCCCCCTTGGCCAAAACGTCCGGCGGCAACGAGAAGTGCGGCCAGGCCGTCTTCGAGACGACCGCCGATCCCGATTACCAGGCCATCCTCGCCACGTTCCAGCCGGCCCTCGAGATGCTTCGACAGAACCCAAGGATGGACATGCCGGGCGCCGAAGCGTCGTCCGATGTGAATCGGAGCTGTCAGTGAGCAGTGGATAGTGGGGAGTGGTTAGTGGATAGTAGGGTGGGCCATCCTGCTTCAAATGATCGAACGAATCGCCAATGTAGTAAATCCCCATGCCCGTTTACGGGCATTTCCGCCGAAGGCGGTTTTAGGCCCGTTCTTCAGGACGGGTGATGCTTCACGTACGCTTCATAACGCTCGATGGCTTGCTGGTCGGTGAGCTTGCCGACGACCAGGCGCGAATGGGTTGTGGCCGTCTGGTTGGCCCCCAGGTCCTGGCCGAAGAGCGACATGTAGAGCGAATTGTGGCCGGCCACTCCGTCCGGCGGGGTCTTGTTGTAGGGCATCGAGACGGCGAAGCAGTCTTCCGGCCGAGACATCAGCACGGCCGTTACGCCCGTCTTTTCGTCGCGGCGAACGGCCATCGGACCGGCTAACCAGCGAGTGACAGACCATTGGACCGGATTCGGCGGCAACTCCCAACGTCCGTCGAAAGTCATCTGCGCGGCACGCAAGTCGCGCGGGAACATCAGATACGTACCGTCGACCATCACGTTCACGTCGGCCCGCATCAGGATCGAGGGTCCGCCCGAGAAGCGGCTCGGCTTGACGTAGACCAACGCCCGATATTCCGGCCCGAAGTACGACGACAGAAACAGCTCGAATCGCGGCATGTCGACCTGCGGCTTGACTGTGGTCTCCAGATCGATCGTGTCGGGCGCAGAGAGCCGATAGACGGCCGTCATGTTCAACGGATGATCGGCGGCCGGCGGCCAGCGGACTTCGACCGACCCGTCGTCCAACAGCTTCGACACGGTCGGCCAATCCCGGGCCGCATGGCCGAAACGCTTGTTTTCCGCGAAGATCCGATAGAGGCTCAACACGCCGGGCAACCCGCCGCCATGGGCCACATGTGCGCCCGTCTCCACGTCGATCAGGGAAACAATCCCCTGCGAACGCCCGTCGAGCCGGAGTTTGCCTTTTATTGCGCCCGTGTCGAACCGATAGAAACCTTCGCCGGCCGGCTCGAACGCCAGCTTGGGCGGATCGGCCAGGGTGGTGGAGGTAACAAGTGCCAAACCAAGCAGTAGGGCAGTCGATCGCATAGTATGCTCCTTCGGTGTCAACGAGGGTTGAACCGTCTATCGAATTCAGAATGCACATCGAAAAAGCCCGCCGACTGCGTTGGTGGGATCCCCCGGGACGCAGCCCGGGGGCTTTTCAACTCCGCGGATACTTTTACTTTCCGCTTTTGCGTCCGGCCGTCCACTGGATGCCTTGGCGGATGATCTTTGCGAAGTTCGTGTTGGCGTAGGCCTTGGCGTCGTGGCCGAGCATGAAGTAGAAGACGCGGCTCTTGCCGTACTCCTTGACCCAGCCGATCTCGGGATTGTTCTTGGGATGATCGGTCGTGAGCAGTATCTTCACGCCCGGCTCAGTGTAGTAGTTCTTGTAGGTCTCATCGTGAATCTCGAAATCCTCGATCCCCCGGGTGATCGGGTGTTGCTTGTCGACCACGGCGATCTTCATGTCTTCGTCGTGCGACCAGAGAGACGGGGCGTATTGCTTGCCGTCGATCTCGCTCGGCTTGGTGGGGAACTTGCCGCCGATGATCTTGCGGAACTCGGGCCAGTCCTGATTGGCGCCCATGTTGTGATGCAGTGAGAAAACACCGATGCCCGTATTGAGCAACTCGACAAAGGCCTTTTGCTGCTCGGGCGAAATGCCTTGGACCATGTCGTACATCACGATCACGTCATATTGTTTCTCCAGGCCCGGTTTCAGCAAGTCGAGCGACTGCGGCATCGGGGCCTTGGTGTACTCGACATCCGGCATGGCGTCGAAGACGGCAAAGAAGGGCTGCTCCTCGAACCCGTGACCGCCGAAGGTCAACAACACGCGGATCTTGCCTTCCTCGGCCTGACTCGGGCAAACTAGGGTCACAAACAACATCAGTGCAATGACATACTTCATGGCGAAACTCCTGTGGGGATGCGATTCGTCTGGTTTTGCCGACGACCGGCGATCGGATCTACTGTAAGGCTCCCGGATCACTTCGTCAAGCTTTCCGACATCCATGCCGGGTGGTGTATTGCCCCCGGATCGCACCAACGGATATTCCTTGATGCTACGGATTCAACTATAATAAATGTCTTGCCCCGAATGAGCCTTCCCGCCTTTTTTCTCGAAGGAGGACGTCGAGATGATTCGTGCTGCCTCGCTGAGCGTTATCGTAGGATTCCTGGCCTTGCCCGTTGGCATTTCGGCCGAGGAGTTGAGCTGCGGCGTGCTACTGCCGCAAACGTCGCTCGACCAATCGGGTCCCGAGGCCAAGGCGGCCCGGCAATTGGCCGAGAAGCTGACCGCGGCCACGCCGATCCTAGTGGACCAAGAAGGCAAATTCCACGACGCAAGCGGCCAGGAAGTTGCTCTGAAAAACTTCGGCGTGCTCTGGTATCACCAGGGCGACTCGGCCGAGCGGACCGCGTTGCACGAGGCGGCCGGGATTGAGGCACTGAAGGCCTACGTGGCCGACGGCGGCGGACTGTTTCTCTCCGGCGCGGCACTGGCTATGGTACACGACTTGGGACTCGAACCGACACGACCTCGACTCTTCGGCGGCGGGCAGGACGCGTACCAGGCGTCGATCTTCCCGGTCGAGACCGCCCACCCGGTCCTCGGCGGGCTCGACTTCGAGGGCATCTTTACCGGCAGCACGATCCTGAACGTGACCGAACGGGGCTATCCGGCCTTTTCCGACTTCCACGGCTCCGGCGGACCCAAGAACGGCATGTTGCTGGCCCGGGCCAACTCGGGAGCCGAAAACCCGCTGGTCGAATATGAGTTAGGCAAAGGCCGAATCATCGCGATGGGCTGGCGGCTGCCGCACTACGCCGACCTGGGCAACACACATCGCGATACACTACACAAGCTGACCGACAACATCCTCTGCTATCTGGCCGATACGGGGAAATGGAAAAAAATCGTCATCCGTGCCAACCCGGGCGCGCCGAAGCCCGTGCTTGGCGTGCCGGCACGCCAATGGCGATCCTTGGCCATGGCTATTGAAAATCTGAGCGACACGTTCGGGGCCGACTATCCGAGCGGCCAAGATTCACTGAAGCGTTTGGCGACACTAAAGCAGACCCACGATGCCTTGCTCGACGATGAAGAAGAGCCGAGCGAGGAGACGGTCGCTCAGCTCGACGCGATCAAGACCCAGTTCGACCGGCTCAAGCAGGAGGCCCTGTTGGCCAATCCGCTGTTGGACTTCGATCGATTGCTGTTAGTCAAACGGGGTGCTGCCAACTTGGGGTTGCCGGCCAATTGGGACAGTAACTCCAGCCTCGCCATGACCGGCTACGACAACCAAATCGCGGTGCTTTCGCCGGTCAGCCCCGACGGGAAACTGACTACGCTATTCCAGCCCGAGGGCGGACGATTCGTCGGCGACGTGGATCTGCATTTCGACGCCGACAAAATGCTCTTCTCGATGCCCGGCGCCAACGGCCGTTGGCAGGTCTGCGAGATCAGCGCGGACGGCTCCGCCCTGCGCGAACTGCCGTTGATCCATGAGCCGGACGTCGACAACTACGACGCCTGCTACCTGCCCGACGGCCGGATCCTGTTCACGTCGACCGCCCCGTTCATCGGCGTGCCGTGCGTCTACGGCAGCTCGCACGTGACCAACAGCTATATAAAAAACCACGACGGCTCGATCCGGCAACTGACGGTCGATCAGGAGCACAACTGGTGTCCGACCGTGCTGGCCAACGGGCGCGTGCTCTACTTACGTTGGGAATATACCGATCTGCCGCACAGCAACTCGCGGTTGCTGTTCCACATGAACCCGGACGGCACCGGGCAAATGGAGTATTACGGCAGCAATTCGTTCTTCACGAATTCGTTCTTCTACGCCCGACCGATACCCGGCCATCCGACCAAGGTCGTAGGCATCGCCACGGGCCATCATGGCAATGCACGGATCGGGCGGATGCTGATTCTCGATCCGGCCTTGGGTCGTCACGAGTCGGACGGCGTGGTTCAAGAGATCCCCGGCCATGGCAAGAAGGTCCCCACTGTGATCAAGGACAACTTGGCCGACGGGATCTTCCCCCGTTTCTTGCATCCCTACCCGTTAAGCGAAAACTATTTCCTGGTCTCCGCCCAACCGACACCCCAATCGGCGTGGGGTATCTATCTGGTCGACACATTCGACAACTTCCTGCTGCTTTGCGACGAGCCCGGCTATGCGATGCTCGAGCCGGTGCCGCTGAAGAAAACGCCCACGCCGCCCGTCATTCCCGAGAAGGTCGACACCAGCCGCAAGGACGCCCTGGTTTACATGAGCGACGTTTACCACGGGCCGGGGCTGAAGGGGATTCCGCGCGGGACCGTCAAGAAGCTGCGCGTGTTTACCTACGAGTTCAGCTATCGCAACATGGGCGGGCTGCTGGGGTCGATCGGCATGGACGGGCCCTGGGACATCCGCCGCGTGATGGGCACCGTGCCGGTCGAAGCCGACGGGTCGGCCTCGTTCCGCGTGCCGGCCAATACGCCCATCTCCATACAACCGCTCGACAAAGAGGGCAAGGCACTGCAACTGATGCGGAGTTGGTTCACGGCCATGCCGGGCGAGGTGCTCTCGTGCGTCGGGTGCCACGACCGTCAAAACTCGGTCACGCCCAATCGCCAGAGCTTGGCCTCGCGCCGAAAACCTTCGCAGATCGAACCTTGGTACGGACCGGTCCGCGGTTTCAACTTCGCCCGGGAGGTGCAACCCGTGTTGGATAGACATTGTGTCGGCTGCCACGACGGGAAAGCCCGCCCGGACGGAAACATTTTGAGCGATCTGCGAGGCGAAAAGTATATCGAGGATTGGTCGTCGAACATTGCGGGAAATGTAGGGTATCAATTGCCCAAGGGCGGCCGGTTTTCGGTCTCCTACGGCGAGTTGCACCGTTACGTCCGCCGGCCGGGCATCGAGAGCAATATCCGCTTGTTAGCGCCCATGGAATTCCATGCCGATAGCACCGAGCTGGTGCAGATTCTGCGCAAGGGGCATCATGGCGTGACGCTCGACGACGAAGCCTGGGATCGGTTGATCACCTGGATCGACATGAACGCTCCGTTCCACGGCACCTGGACGGAAATTGCCGGCGAGGAGAAGGTTCGCCATGTGGCCGAGCGTGCCCGAACCATGCGCAAGCGTTACGCCGGCATGGACGAAGACTTCGAAGCGATTCCCGAGATGTCCAGCCAACCGATCGAACCGATCATCCCGACGCCGCCCGCGGAGAAGCCGGCCGGAGTGGTCAGTTGCGAGAATTGGCCCTTCGACGCGACCGAGGCAAAGCGACGCCAGCAGCAAAGCGGCCTGAAACCGCTAGTGGTCGACCTGGGTGACGACGTAACCATGCGGTTGATGCCGATTCCGGCCGGTGCGTTCATCATGGGCAGCACGGAAGGCCATGCGGACCAGCGGCCGACGGCCCGGGTCGAGATCGAGCGACCGTTCCGGATTGGCCAGTTCGAGGTGACCAACGAGCAGTTCGCCCGATTCGATCCACAGCATGACAGTCAGGTCGAACCGATGCACGGCTACCAGTTCGGCGTACACGGCTACCCGACCAATCGGCCCGAGCAGCCGGTGGTTCGCGTCTCATGGAGTCAGGCCATGGCGTTTTGCCGCTGGCTGAGCCAGAAGACAGGTCAAGAATTCACACTCCCGACGGAGGCCCAATGGGAATACGCCTGCCGCGCCGGCACGGCCACGCCGATGTTCTATGGCGACCTGAATACCGACTTCTCGCCCTTTGCCAACTTAGGTGACGAAAAGCTGCGCGAGTTTGCCCTGGATACGTTCGTCAACATTCGGCTGGTTCCCAAGCCGAACCCTTACGACGATTGGATCCCCAAGGACGCCCGATTCAACGACGGCGGTTTTGTGTCGGTCGCCGGGGGCCGCTATGAGCCGAACGCCTGGGGCCTGCACGACATGCACGGCAATGTCTGGGAATGGACCCGGTCGACCCAGCGACCGTATCCCTATGCCCAAGGTGACGGCCGCAACGACCTTTCGGTCGAGGGACGCAAGATCGTCCGCGGCGGGTCGTGGTACGATCGGCCCAAGCGATGTACGTCGAGTTTCCGCCTGGGCTATCAATCACACCAAAAGGTGTTCAACACAGGATTCCGAGTAATCTGCCAGCAACGGACCGGTGCCGTTGCTATAAAGCCGCGACCGGTGGTCGCGCCCCGGTGAATCCGTGACCGGCGATCGCATCCAACGGCAGTAAAACACCCGGCGCGACCAACGGTCGCGGCTTTATATCGAACGGGAGGAAACGATCGATGAACGCGACACGGCATCTCACCGTCATCGGTCTGGCGGCCTTGTTCGTGATGGGTTGCATCACGGTCGGCAACGCCCAAGCGGAACCGGCCGGCTCGTTTACGATTCCTGCCTACGCCTATGATCGCGGCAGCAACGTCGTAACCAGCACGGACGGCTTTGCCGATGCCGAGCCGTTGGTGGGCAACTTTGGCGGGCCGACCACGATCGAGTATGACATCGAGTTTCCTGTCGACGCCGAGTACACGATCAGCGTTCGATACGCGGCCGCCGCGCCCCGGCCTGTAGAACTCTTGCTGGACGCAGAGAAGGTCGCCGTGTGTTGTCGCACCACGACCGGTGCTTGGAACACCAGCCAGGCCGCCTGGGAAGAGACCTGTCGGCTGCATGTTACTGCGGGACACCATACGGTCACGCTGCAGAGTGACGGCGTGTTTCCCCACGTCGTCAGCTTGCGATTCGACAGTCCAGTGGCCTTTCCCGACGGTTGGAAATTGCACCGCCCCGGAGCACGCCGGTTGCCCAGGCCGCCCACCGACGTGGACCCAACGGCCTTACGGCTGGCGATCACCGACTTGATTGAAACGTTTGCCGCACAATATCCCCGCGGATCCGCGTATCTCGCGCGGCTCGACTCGATTGAAACTGAAACGGGCGAGGCAAACGAAGAGGCCTTGGTTCAGTTGCGCCGCGAGGCCTTGTTGGCCAACCCGTTGCTGGACTTCGAACGACTGCTATTGATCAAGCGGAGTGCAAACAATCTGGGATTGCCGGCCAACTGGGAGAGCAACTCCAGCCTGGGCACAACCGGATTCGACAACCAAATCGCCGTCCTCTCGCCGGTCGGTCCGGAGGGGAAGCTGACTACTCTTTATCAGCCGGACAGGGGCCGGTTCGTGGGCGATGTGGACCTGCATTTTGATGCACAGAAGCTGCTTTTTTCTATGCCGGGCGAGAACAACCGTTGGCAGGTGTTCGAGATGGCTGCCGACGGGTCCGGCCTGCGGCAACTCACGGGCGAACAGCCGGACGTCGACTGCTACGATGCCTGCTATCTGCCCGACGGCAAGATTATCTTCACCTCGACCGCCTGTTACGTGGGCGTTCCTTGCGTAACCGGCGCGTCGCACGTGGCCGTGTTGTACGTGATGGATGCCGACGGCGGGAAGATCCGGCAGCTCTGCTTCGATCAGGAACATAACTGGTGTCCGGCCGTGTTGAACAACGGTCGCGTGCTCTACAGCCGTTGGGAATACACCGACACGCCGCACAGCAATACGCGACTATTGTTTAGCATGAACCCCGACGGCACCGAGCAGATGGAGTACTACGGGAGCAACTCCTACTGGCCCAATTCGATCTTCTACACCCGGCCCGTCCCCGGCCATCCGACCAAGGTTGTGGGCGTCGTTGGCGGACATCACGACAACCCGCGGATGGGCGAGTTGGTCATCTTCGATCCGGCCCAAGGCCGCTTCGAGGCCGACGGCGTGGTGCAGCGGATCCCCGGTTATGGTCAAGAGGTCGAGCCGGTGATCGCCGACGGGCTGACATTGAACAGTTGGCCGAAGTTCCTGCATCCTTATCCGCTGGGTGAGAAGTATTTCCTCGTTTCGTGCAAACCGACGCCGCAATCGCTTTGGGGAATCTATCTGGTCGACGTGTTCGACAACATGGTTTTGCTTAAGGAGTTGCCCGGCTACGCACTGTTCGAGCCGGTGCCACTTCGCACCACGCCCACGCCGCCGGCAATTCCGGATAAGGTCGACCTGACGCGCCGTGACGCAGTGGTCTACATCCCCGACATTTACACCGGCGACGGGCTTAAGGGGATTCCCCGCGGCACGGTCAAGTCGTTGCGGTTGGTGACGTATCATTTTGCCTATCACGACCTCAGCGGTTCGATGGGTGTGGTCGGGATGGACGGGCCCTGGGACATCAAGCGGGTGATCGGCACGGTGCCGGTCTACGCCGACGGCTCGGCCCGGTTCCGCATCCCGGCCAACACGCCCATCTCGCTGCAACCGCTGGACGCCGAAGGGATGGCCCTGCAACTGATGCGAAGTTGGATGACGGCCATGCCCGGCGAAGTGGTCTCGTGTGCCGGTTGTCACGAGAAGCAGAATACGGCCCCGCTGGTCAAGCAAACATTGGCCCAGAGCCGGCCGCCGGCGGAAATCAAACCGTGGTACGGCCCCATGCGAGGTTTTGCCTATGCGAGGGAAGTCCAGCCGGTGATCGATCGGCATTGCGTCGGGTGCCACGACGGCCGTGAGGCGGCCGATCTGCGGGGAACCGAGATGCTTTCCGATTACAGTATCTTCGGAGCGGCCGCGATGGGCGGTCGATTCTCGGTTGGCTATGCCGAGTTGCACCGTTACGTACGCCGGCCGGGGCTGGAAAGCGACTATCACTTGCTCGAACCGATGGAGTTTCACGCCGACACCACGCAATTGGTGCAGATGCTCAAGAAGGGCCATCATGGCGTGAAGCTCGATGCGGAGGGTTGGGATCGGCTGATCACCTGGATCGACTTGAACTGCCCCTACCACGGCACGTGGGGTGAAGACGTCGGCGATCCCGGCCCGCAGCGGCAGCGACGCCGTGAGTTGTTGAAGCTTTACGGCAATGTCGATGATGATGCCGAGGCTATCCCGCCGCCGGATCCGCAGTCGGCTTATGCCGGGCCGATCGTACCGATCGTGCCGGAACCCTCGGGCGTTGCCAAGCCGCAAGCGGCTGAGTGTGCGGGCTGGCCCTTCGATGCGGCCGAGGCCCGGCGACGTCAACAGGCGGCCGGTTCGGAGCCACGGCAGGTGATCGAGTTGGGCGATGGGTTGACCATGGAGTTGGTGCGAATCCCGGCCGGCGAGTTCGTCACCGGCGGTCAACCGCAGACACAGGTGCAGATTGATCGGCCTTTCTGGATGGGCGCCTTCGAAGTCACGAATCGTCAGTACGCTCAATTCGATCCCCAGCACGACAGCCGCGTGGAATCGACACACGCCGCCTGCCACGGAGTCCATGGTTGGCCGGTGAACCGGCCCGATCAACCGGTGGTGCGAGTCTCCTGGAATGAAGCGATGGCGTTCTGTCGCTGGCTAAGCGAAAAGACCGGCCGGCAGTTCTCCTTGCCGACCGAGGCCCAATGGGAATATGCCGCCCGGGCAGGCACCGCCACGCCGATGTATTTCGGCGACTTGGACACCGATTTTTCCCCTTTTGCCAACATGGGTGACGCCCGGCTGAGTAGCTTCGCCAGCGATTGGTACATTCTGGACAAGCCGTTTCCTAACCCCACGAAATACGACGATTGGATCCCGAAAGACGCCCGATTCAACGACGCCGCCGTGCTGTCGGTAGCCCCGGGCAAGTATCAGCCGAACGCCTGGGGCCTGTATGACATGCTGGGAAACGTCGCGGAGTGGACCCGGTCGAGTTCGCAACGCAAAGTGGTTCGCGGCGGCTCGTGGCGCGATCGACCTATGCGCTGTACTTCGAGTTTCCGGCTGGGCTATCAACCGTATCAAAAAGTGTATAACGTCGGATTTCGAGTCATGTGCTATAAAGCCGCGACCGGTGGTCGCGCCCAAACAGTCACCGCCACGGGGCGCGACCGACGGTCGCGGCTTTATAGTGAATACACAACCAACCGAACAGCGGCTCCCAGATAGGGCCGCTTACGCCTTCAACGGACTCGACAAGGGCGGAGCCACGGATCAAGCACTGATGAAACACGGATAGAGAAGAACACGGCTGACCCGGCCGTGACACTCGACGCAAAGGGCTGCCTTGCGGTTTATCTTCCAGAGAGGGCGAGGTGTGTAAGTCCTTGTCGGGCAACTAGTTATGGCTGATTCTGGCCGTGAACGGGGAATCCTTATTGGAGATGTATTAGCCGGTAATGGTGGACTCGACGGGCCGGCTGGCCTACACTCGGAGATTGCTGTTGTGAACCATTCTGGCTCTGCGGGAAATCTGACTATGAAGAAAGTTGCTCGATTCGGACTGTTGTTAATGGCCGCGATGGGAATCGCGTTGGGAACCGCAGCCCGGGGTGACGCGTATCGCTCGCCGTTGGCTGTGGCCGCCGCGCCGGATGGAAAGAGGCTTTACGTTTCCGACAAGACGGCCGGATGTGTCGTCGTGTTCGACGTGGTGGGTAATCGGAAGATCGGCGATATTCCCGTTCCCGGCGAACCGAACGGACTGGCCATCTCGGCCGACGGCAAGACGCTGTACGTCGCCCAGCGCAAGGCCGGCAGCGTGGCGGTGATCGATACGGCCGCGAAAGCCATAACCGGAACAATTCCCGTGGGGCCTTGGCCGACGGCCGTCACGTTGGCGCCAAAGAACAATCGCCTGATCACCTGCAATCGGGGGAACGACACGGTTTCGATCGTAGCCCTGGGCACGGGCAAGATACTCCAGCAGATCGCCGTGACGCGCGACCCGGCCTGTGCCGCAGTCACGCCCGACGAGACGCGGATTGTGGTCGGCAACTACATGCCGCGTGGCCGGGGAACCGACCCCGAGTTGGCCGCCGAGGTGACGATCCTCGACGCGGTTGCGATGCAGCCGATCGCCACCGTGAAATTGCCGCCCGGCTCGACGGCCGTCAGCGGCGTGGCCATCAGCCCGGACGGCCGGTGGGCCTACGTAGTCCACACGCTCGGCCGATTCAATCTGCCGATCACCCAGCTTGAACGCGGTTGGGTTCATACTTATGCCCTGAGCATCCTCGACATTGCGGCCGGCACACGGTTGGCCACCACGCTGCTGGACGACCTGACCGGCGGAGCGGCCGATCCTTGGGACATCGCCATCTCGGCCGACGGCGCCCGATTATGGATTAGCCATGCCGGCACGCACGAAGTGTCGACGGTCGATGTGGCCAAGGTCCACGACCTGCTCGAGGGTAACGTGCCGGAAGAGTTGGCCAAGCTGAAAGATGGTCCCCGGGATAACGTTTGGGTGCGGATCCGCAACGACCGCGCGAACTTGGACGAACTGACCAACGACCTAACGGCCCTGTACATTGCCGGGGCGATCCGTCGCGTACCCTCCGGTGGCAACGGACCGCGCGGCCTGACGCTTTCGCCCGACGGGACACGGCTCTACGTGGCCAACTATTATCAAGGTACGATCGGCGTAGTGGACACGGCCCAAGAGAAGCTGCTAGCATCAATCCCCGTCGGTCTGCAACCGGAACCGGACGCGGCCCGACGCGGAGAAATCTACTTCCATGACGCGACGCGTTGCTTTCAGCACTGGCACAGTTGTGCCTCGTGTCACTTGGACGGAGGTCGGATCGACGGGCTGCCTTGGGATTTCATGCGCGACGGGATCGGCAACGGAAAGGACGTGATCAGCCTAGTCTACATGCCGCACACCTCGCCGCACAACCGCCGGGCCACCCGCCCGGAATCGCGCGGCTGCATGCAGACCGGCGTGACCGGCAGCCATCTGATCGTACCCGAGCCGTCCGATGTCGACGACCTGTTGGCCTACGTCTCGTCGCTCGAGCCCGAGCCGAACCCCAACCTGCCACAGCGATCCGAGTCGGTCCGGCGTGGCAAGGTCCTTTTCGAGGGCAAGGCCGACTGTGCCGGATGTCATCCGGCCCCCTACTTCACCGACCAGTTGACGCACAACGTCGGCGTCATTAGCCGCAGCGAGCCGGACGGCAAGTACGACACGCCGTCGCTGATCGAGGCCTATCGCACGGCCCCCTACTACCACGACGGCCGAGCCGCCACGATGAAGGAAGCCCTCACGAAGCACAACCCCAAGGACCAGCACGGAACGCTCAGCGAACTCACCCCGCAAGAGGTCGACGATCTGGTGGCGTATGTGCTGTCGTTGTAGCACGGGGAAGGTCGTCGTGCCGACAACCGCTAAACGGGATTGCGGGGAAGGTCGTCGTGCCGACGACCGCTAAACGGGATTGACTGCCGTACGTCCTCCCTACTGTCCGCTGAGCGCCGCCATGACGCGCTCGGTGATGGTTTGAATCAGGGCTTCCTGGTCGGAAACAATCGGAGCGACCGGCGCGGGATTACTGGGTGATTTCGGCGGCGCGAAGGCTGTGGGCTTCACGCCCGCCTCTTTCCAACTGCTGCGGAAAACGTCGTTGGCGCAGATGTCGCAGTTTTCCATCTCGATGCGCGGGTCCTTGAATCCCCATTGTTGCTTCAACTCGAGCAAGGCGTTGGCTTCCGGTTCGGTGAAGTAGTTGATCTGCCCCAGACCCTTGGCCAGCATCAGGATCCGGCAATAGGCGTCGAGGATCTCGGTCCACCAGTAGGCCCGCTCGACCGTCTCGCCGAAGCTGACCGTGCCGTGGTTCGCCAGGATGATCACGTTCGACTTATGGACGAACGGCAGGATCGTGTCGGCGAATTCCTGGCTGCCGGGAATCGCATATTTCGTGATCGGCACGTCGCCCAGGAAGATCTCGACCTCGGGCAACACGCACTGCGGCACCGGCTCGCCGGCCACGCCGAACGCCGTCGCATGGGGCGGGTGGCAGTGTACGACCGACTTGATCTCCGGCCGGGCCTTCATGATGGCCAGATGCAGCTTCACTTCGCTGGTCCGCTTCTTCCGGCCGCTGATCTGGTTGGCGTCCATGTCGACAATGCAAAGGTCCTCGGGCTTCATGTAGCCCTTGGTCATCAACGTTGGCGTGCAGACCACCTCGTTTTCGCTGATTCGGTAGCTGATGTTCCCGTCGTTGGCCGCGGCAAAACCTTTGCTGTAGATTCGGTCGCCGATGTCGCAGATTTCCTGTTTGATCTTGTGGAGGTTTACCATGGGTCTGTTCCGTAAGAAGGGTGTGGTTGCGATAGTTATGATTGTGGTGGTTCGGGCATTTCGAAGTCGAGCGTATCGAGGATGGCCGCATTGTAGGCGTCGACCGGTTTCACGTCGGGATAAAACGGCATGGCCGCCTCGCGACCTTCGCTCAGGGCGATCCGGCTGCCGATGCCGGCACCCAACTCGTCGAACACGGCGATCTCTTCCAAGGTCTCGTCCGATCGACCCGACAGGTTGTCCCACGAAAGGGCCCTGACCAACTTGATCCGGGCGCCCTTTAGGCTCGGATGGCTCTTGCTGAGCGTGACGGTGCCGATGACTTCGCCGATTCGCATGGTGTTCTTGTTGGTGGTTGCAAAGCCGCAAGCGGCCCTCAGGATAGTTGACGGCGAAAGACCTCGGGGCAGTCGTGGACCGCGCCTCGGTGGAATTCACTTACGATTTGGTTCAGTTGTTCAAGTCCGCAGGCCGTCGGGTCGAGGATTAGTAAGTTCGCGCCGATGTCGTCCGTAGCCGCGGCGACCATGGCCGCATCGCTGCCGGTGACCGCCCGAACTCCACGATGACGGTTCGCCAGGCAAATCGCGGCAGCCGGATGCGTGCTGAGCAATAGGCCCAGCGTATTGCGATTGTTTATTTCTCGGGCCAAGAGTTCGGTCGACTCGATCAGGCAGTTCGACGTATGCGGCGTCACGTCGATTCCGTCTTTTCGCAAGGAGTCCAGCAGCGATGCCGGATCGAACCTATTGCCCGCCGTGACCACGACCAGCCGTTGCGACGCCCTTGCCGAATTCGCTTCAAAAGCCAACGTGATGTTTCCACGCCGCAGTTCATCGCGGACCGACGGCGTAACAATGGCTCCCGGCGGCACGACGATTTGGCGGATCCCCTCGATTCGTCCCGAGATGTCCGACATCGAAATCACCCGACCGCTGAGCACTAATTGGCCGTTGGCACCCTCGGCGCACGCGGTGTCCGCAGTGCCTAGCTCGGCCAGCACCTCGCGGACGATACGATCGATTTCGGTTACGCAGTGGCCCATCAGTCCTCGATTCCTACCACCGACCAGCGGACCGGCGACGAGTTGCTGCCGAGCAATTCGCGGGTTGCGATGCCGTCGCTGGTGATGATTACCTTTTCTCCCTTTCCGGCCCCAAGCCGGTCGACGACCAAAATCGGGTCGCCTTCGATCGAGCGGCCGTCGCCTTGCAAGGCCATGACCAACAGCAGCTTGGCACCTTTCATCGAAGGATGCTTCACCGTGGCCGTGGCACTTCCAACAACAACGCCCGTATACATTTTCGTTCTCCATCCAAATGGTCCCCTCTCCCTTTGGGAGAGGGGAGATTGAACCGATTATTTCCCCAAAATCCGCAGGTTGTCGATCATCGAACAGCGTCGCTCGCGGGTGAAGGT
>CAYYOX010000084.1:0-2426 GCA_964473065.1 uncultured Planctomycetaceae bacterium
CAACAGGAAGGCGGCTTCGTCTGCACCCGACGGTTACCGAAGGCCGAGGTGGGCCAGTATTTGGTGATCGAGTGTGCCGGCGCCTATTCGTTCGTAATGAGCTCGAACTACAACTCGAGACTCCTAGCCGCCGAGGTCCTGATCCAAGACACCCAACCCCACCTAATCCGCCGCCGCCAGACGTTCGAGGATCTGGTTCGGGGCGAGGTGATCCCGGAGTAGAATGGGAGAGTAAATCATGTTGCCGGAAGACACTTGCCAAGAGCCGTGGCGGGATCCGATTGTCGAAGAGATTCGCAAGGTCCGCCAGGAACATGCCGCCAAGTTCAACTACGATGTCCGTGCGATTATAGAAGATGCCCGGAAACGGCAAGACGAGGGCAACCGGACCGTGGTTTCCTTTCCGCCGCGCCGGCGACCGATTGCTCCAAAGCCGGCCGATTGATTGCGGACTTCCCCATGCTCCCACGCATCCTCGAAACCGAAGTGATGGACACGCCCCAGGAGGCGGCCGATTATGATGCGATGGACCATGCGGAGGTGAACCGTCGCTTTGTGGCCGATCTGCTGGAGGCTGGACTGCCGGAGGGTGAGATTCTGGACTTGGGGACCGGCACGGCCCAGATTCCGATCGAGCTGTGTCGGCAATCTCCCTCGGCTCGGGTGGTGGCGGTCGACATGGCGGCCCACATGCTGCATGTTGCCCGACGCAATGTCGCAGAGGCCGAGTTGAGCGAGCGGATTCGGCTGGAACAGGTCGACGGCAAGCGGCTTCCGTATCCCGACGGGCCGTTTCCCGTGGTGATCTCCAACAGCATTGTGCATCATATCCCCGAGCCGAGCGACGTGTTGGCCGAGGCATGGCGCGTGACGGCGCCCGGCGGGCTGCTGTTTTTTCGCGACCTCTTGCGACCGGACGACGAAGCGACGCTGGCTGGCCTGATCGAGACGTACGCCGGCAACGAAAACGCCCATCAGCGGCAGATGTTCGCCGATTCGCTTCGCGCGGCCCTAAATCTCGAAGAAATGCGTCAATTGGCGGGCGATTTGGGCCAATCTCCCGCAACGGTCCAAGCCACCAGCGACCGGCACTGGACCTTCATCGGCAGAAAAGCTAGAGTTGACGTAAGCGTCGTTTAGCGGTCGGGCTTGCCCGACGTTTTGTTGGTCCAACCAAACAGCACTGCTTCTTCGAAGCAGTGGCACACTTGGCACACGGGGAGAGATCTTTTGTCCGAAGAAGTGCAACCGACCGAACAGCCGCTGGAAGCAGAAGATCCCCTGCTGGTCCCCATGTCGGCCGAGGAATTGGTCGAGGCCAAGCGGTATGGCCGGCTCGAGTTGATTTGCACGCTGGCCGACAAGGCCCTGGATACGGCCTACTTGACGGCGGCCGCCTTCTTGCTGGCCTGGCCGATCGATCGGTGGCTGCAAAGCCTCGTGCCGGGCGACGGCTATGGGTGGATGACACTCCGGCTGGGGGCTATGTTTGTGATCATCACGGTGCTGCACGCCGGCGTCTCTTTCCCCTTGTCGCTCTACTCGGGCCACCTGCTGGAACATCAGTTCGGGCTGAGCAAACTCTCGTTTGGCGGTTGGCTGTGGCGATATGCCAAGCGGAATGTGCTGGCAGCCGGCTTCGGGTTGGTGCTGATCCTGGGGCTCTATTGGCTGATCTGGCTGACCGGCCCTTGGTGGTGGCTGGCCGCGGCGGGGGCGTTTTTTGTGGTTAGTATCATCATCGGGCGGTTGGCGCCCGTGCTGATCCTGCCGCTGTTCTATAGCGTCGAGAAGCTCGAATCACCCGAGTTGGCCCAGCGCATCGCTCGGCTGGCCGAAGGGACCGGGCTGTCGATCGAGGGCGTCTACCGACTGGGTCTGGGCGAGGAAACCGTCAAAGCCAACGCCATGCTGGCCGGCCTGGGGCGCACTCGACGCGTGCTGCTGGGCGACACGGTCTTGGATAGCTTCTCGCCCGACGAGATCGAGGTCATCTTCGCCCACGAAATCGGCCACCACGTCTTCCACCACATCCGCAAACTGATCCTCACAGGCATTCTCTACAGCGCGGCCGGGTTCTTCCTTTGCGATCGGCTGCTGCGGGTATGGGTTGTCTGGCGTGAAGGACAGCTCGACTACGCGACGGTATATGCAACCATGCCGGCCTATACCTTGCCGCTGCTGATGTTGATCTTGACGCTCTTCGCCATGCTGTTGGAGCCGTTGCAGAACGCCGTCAGCCGTCACTACGAACGGCAATCGGACCGCTACGCCCTGGATCGCACCGGGCTGAAGGACGCCTACATTTCGGCCTTTCGCAAGTTGGCCAAGCTCAACAAAGACGATCCCGACCCCCACTGGCTCGACGTGGCCCTGTTCCACAGTCATCCGCCGATCGCCGAGAGGTTGGAAGCAGCGGAAGCAGT
>CAYYOX010000084.1:2526-15177 GCA_964473065.1 uncultured Planctomycetaceae bacterium
ACCTATGCTTATAAGTGCTCCCTGCGCGGATGGTCCGTATGGGGTAGGGTTGTGCGGATTGTATGGGGATTTCCCGATGATGTCAGAGAATCTCGCAGGCACCGCGGCGCCGGATCGACCGCCTGAGGAATTGATCGAGAAGCTGTTCTCGCGCGTGGGCGAGGTTTCGTCGCTGCCGGCGGTGGCCATGCAGATCATCGAGGTGGCCAACAATTCGAAGACCGGCGTGAACGACCTGCTCGACGCGGTTCAGTTGGATGCGGCCTTGGCTACTCGGATCCTTCGCACGGTCAATTCGTCCTACTATGCCGTGCAGAACAAGGTGGCCGATCTGAAGTTGGCCATCACGCTCTTGGGTTTCAAGGAGATTCGCAATCTGGCGATGACGGCCTACGTGGCCCAACTTTTCAAACGCGGCGCCGGACACGGAACTTATACCCGCGACGGACTTTGGAACCATTTGATCGGCGTGGGTACGGCCGCCCGGCTGATCGGCGAGGCGAGTGGTCGGGTTCCGCCGCGCGAGGCCTACTTGGCCGGCTTGCTGCACGACTTCGGATTGATCCTGATCGACCAGTATCTGAACAAGCCGTTCGGCAAGGTGGTCGACGCTTTGGAAGAGAACGTGCCGGTCTGCGACGTGGAACGGAAGATCCTGGGTTTCTCGCACGCGGAGCTCGGCTATTACGTGGCCCAGCAATGGCACCTGCCCGAGCATCTGACCGCCACGATCCGCTACCATCACGATCCGACGGCCTACGAGGGCCCGCACATCGAGATGATTTGTGCTGTGGCGTTGGCCGATTTCTTCTGCAACGCCAAGCAACTCTCGGCGTTAGGAGTAGCCGACGCGACGGTCCCGCCGGCGGAAGTCTTTGCCGTGTTGGGGCTCGAAAAGCAGCACGTCGGCTCGTTGTGGGAACAACTCGACGAGATCCTCAAGAAGATCGACATCAAGGCCTTGGCCCCCGCTTCCTAGGCGACATTTCGTGATTACTTCTTGTAGGGTGGGTCGAGGCACGAAGACCCACGCGGAGGATAATGACGAAAGGAAGAAACGTACTTCGTCATTCGGATTTCGTCATTTGGATTTCCCCGCGCGGGGCTTTTCCCCGTCGCCGCAACCGTCTACACTGTTGGGGAACCGATTCCGCCGATCCCCCGACAGAAATCCCTCAACAAGGAGCTTCCATGGACCTCTTCGACGCCATCGAGAAACGCTATAGCTATCGTGACGAATTCACCGACGCGCCGGTCTCCCGAGCGGATCTCGAAAAGATCGTGACCGCCGGCATCCAAGCCCCCTCGGCCAAGAACGAGCAGGTGGCCTCGTTCGTGATCGTCGATGATCCGCCGCTGCTAGGGCAGATTGCCGAAATCGTCGAGCGTCCCGTTTGCAGCACGGCCGGCGCCATGATCGTTTGCGTTGCCGATCCCCGGCCGATCTTGGGTGAGCTTTCGTTTGCGGCCGAGGACTGTGCCGCCTCGGTCGAGAACATGCTGTTGGCGATCACCGCATTGGGTTACGCCACGGTGTGGCTCGACGGCGTGCTGCGCGTCGAGGACAAGGCCGCCCGAATCGCCAAGCTGCTCGGCGTTCCCGAAGGCAAACATGTCCGCATCCTCTTGCCCATCGGCGTACCGACCACACTGGGCGCGCAAAAGGAAAGACTCCCCTTTAACCAGCGCGCCTGGTTCAACCAATACGGAGAATAAGCCGCTTGCGGCTTTGCAACGATCCGCCATGACCGCCTCCAACCTAACCCAACACAGTTTCTTCCGCACCCTAGCCGTAGCCGCGCTAGGACTCCTCCTGACGTTGACCCAAGCGACGCCCAGCGAAGCCCGCGGGCCCAACGTGGTGTTCCTGCTGGTCGATCAATGGCGAGCCCAGGCCGTCGGCTATGCGGGCAATCCGGACGTCAAGACGCCGAACCTCGACCGACTTGCCGAGCAAAGCATCAACTTCACCAACGCCGTGTCGAATTGTCCGGTCTGTAGCCCTTATCGGGGAAGCCTGCTGACGGGCCGATATCCGCTGAGCCATGGCGTGTTTCTCAACGATGTCTGCTTGGGAGACGACGGCGTTTCCTTAGGCGAAGCGTTCGGACAGGCCGGCTACGCGACCGGCTACATTGGCAAGTGGCACCTCGACGGGCATGGGCGTTCCCGTTTTGTTCCGCCGGCGCGTCGGCAAGGTTTTCAATACTGGCGGGCCGCCGAATGCACACACAACTACAACCGATCCCATTTCCATGGCGATGAGGACATCAAGCAGTTTTGGGAAGGTTACGACGCCTTTGCACAGACCGAAGACGCGGTGCGATATGTCCGCGAGCATCGGGCCGACCCGTTCATGCTGGTCGTCTCATGGGGACCGCCCCACGCGCCCTATCACACGGCACCCAAGCGATTTCGCGATCTCTATCGGCCCGACGACATCAGGCTGCGGCCGAACGTTCCTCAAGAGTTGGCGGCCAAGGCTCGACGCGATCTGGCCGGATACTATGCCCATTGCACGGCGCTGGACGAGTGCGTCGGCCGGATCGTCAAGGCGCTGGCGGATAGCGGCCTGGCGGACGATACAATCCTCGTCTTCACTTCCGATCACGGCGACATGCTCGGCTCCCACGGCCAGTACAAGAAGCAGCGACCTTGGGACGAATCGGTCCGCGTTCCGTTTCTGGTGCGTTGGCCGGGCGGGCTGGGTCGCGAGGGCCGGCGATTGATCGGGCCGCTGGGCACCCCCGACCTGATGCCCACGCTGCTGGGACTCTGCAAGATTGCGATTCCGCCGCAGGTCGAAGGCACGGATCGGTCGCCCCTGCTGCGTGGCGAGGTCGAGGATCGCGACGCGCCCGCGCTGATCCTCTGTCCCAGCCCCTTTGGCCAATGGCTCCGCTCGCACGGCGCGCGTGAGTATCGCGGGGTGCGCACTGCACAATACACGTACGTTCGCTCGCTGGACGGTCCCTGGCTGCTTTATGACAATCAGGCGGATCCCTATCAGTTGAACAACTTATGCGACCGGCCGGAACTTGCCGATATCCGGGCCGAATTGGAAACTCACTTGCAACGGCTGCTCGCCGAGACCAACGACGAATTCCTGCCTGGCGAGGAGTATGTCAAAAAGTGGGGCTACAAGACCGACGCCTCGGGAACCGTCCCCTACACCCCGTAAGCCGCTTGCGGCTTTGCAGAGCACCAGAATGCCGCGACAATCCATCTCTTTGATCCTCATCCTCCTGGCCGCCGCGTCGGCCGAGGCCCAGGTCCGCGTCGACCGGCAGCATACCGAGACCCTTTTGGCCCCCTTTCCGCCGGAGGTGCACGATTCGGCCGTGATCAGCCCCGACGGGCGAAGGATCGCTTATCTCAAAGAAAGCGACGCTCGGCAGTCAGCCGTCATCAACGGAAAGGCGGAGAAACCGTACGACGAGATCGCCGGGCTGACATTTAGCCCCAATAGCCGCTGGCACGCCTACGCCGCCCGGCAAGGCAACTCGTGGCGGATCGTGGTCAACGGACGCGAGCAACCGGCCTTCGGTCGCGTCGGCCTGCCCGTGTTCAGCCCTCACGGCCGACGACTGGCCTATGTGGCCCTGTTGCCCGACGGAAGCCGGGTCGTGCAAGAGGTCAACCGGCCGCCGGGCGAGTCGTACGAAGAGATCTTCGAAGGCGAACTGGTTTTCAGTCCCGACAGCCAACGCTTGGCCTACGGGGCTCGCCGAGGCGAAAAGTGGTACGTTCTGGTCGACGGCAAAGAGTTCGGCCCGTTCGACTACTTGGGCTCCAGCACGGGCATCCGATTCAGCGATGATGCAAGCCGCATGGCCTTCGCGGCCCTGGTCGACGGGAAATGGTCGTTGGTGGTCGACGGAAAGCCACAAGCGCCTTGTGAGAATCTAGCCGACGTGGCCATCAGCAGCGATGGAAAACGTTTGGCCTACCTGGCCCAGCGGGACGGCAAGTGGTACGTGGCCGTCGACGACCAGCAACAGGGCCCCTATGACGCGGTCGCCGAAGGCACGCTGCGGCTGAGTCCCGACGGGTCGAAGCTGGCTTATGCGGCTCAATCCGACTCGAAATGGCGGGTTGTGGTCGATGGACGGGCGGGCGAGCCCTACGACGATATCGGGCAGATCGCGTTGAGCCCCAATGGTCGACATCTGGCATACACGGCCCGGTCGGGGGGTAATGAGATGGTCGTGCTGGATCAGGAGCCGCACCGGGCGTTCGAGCGGATCGGCGGCGGTACGCTCACTTTTGGGCCCGGCAGCCGACGGCTGGGTTACGTGGCCCGATCCTCTCAAGCGAGGTTTGTCGTGATCGACGGCAAGCGAAAAGGCCGCTACCGGATGGTCGGTTACCTAACTTTCTCACCCGACGGACGGCATTATGTCTATGCGGCCACCGACGGGCGGAAGTCGTTCACCGTGGTCGACGAGAGCGAGGCAGAGCACCGCTACGAGGCGATCTGGACCGTTGGCGAGTCCCGATTCCTCTTCGAGGGCCGTTCAGAGTTCCGCTACATGGCTCTGAAGGAGGGGGGAATTTATCTTGTCGAAGAGCAAATCGACTGAGCCGAGCGGCCTTGGGCTCGGCGAGAGATTGTATCATTTCGATACACTTGTTCGAAAATAATGTATCAAAATAAAACAGGCGAGCTGGGGACCTCTCGGGCAGTCAATCCCCAACTCGCCTGAATTGTACGGAAGCCGCAGCTTCCGATCCGTTGGGATGCCTTCTCCTCCGTTACCGAGGGGATACTCGAACCGGATTTCCCAAACGGGATGTCTCCTAAGAGACCAGCACCTCTTCTCCGTTACCTCCGTCCTGGGGAGCCCCTGTTCCAAAAACTCCCCAAGATCCCTCCTTGTTCCGCTCTCTTCTCAGTTCCCGTTCCGCAGTCTTCTCTTCTCTGCTTGGAATCTTCTGTAGTTTCGTGGCCGAACGCCGGTCCGATCCAGGGCCTCTTCTCTGTCACGGCCCCGGCCAACGGTCCACTTCTCGTCTCGCAACGAGCACGACCCCTGTTTATGCAAACCGCGTGCCATTGGTGAAAACATTCTGCTCTAGACGTAAAAGCAGCCGTTCGGGGGGCATGTAGGTGTGCCCAGGGTTCGGGGTTCAGGGTTCAGCACTTGGATTCAAGGTTTGTCCCGAGATTCTGAACCCTGAACCCTCTCACTTTGGTTGTGGCTCTGCCGCGCTGGGCGGGATACGAGATTAAGCGAACCATCCTCGCCGCGCCGCGGTCATGCACTGAAGAGACTGCACTGATTTGCCCTCGTCGATGCTTGGTCGCTCGTCTACAATGACCCGTTCGACATGCACACAGCTCACTCCCTCTTGGCGGTCGCGACCGCTTTGGTGCTTCCGGAGGCCAAAAACACCATGCGAAAAATCCTCGTAACCAGTGCTTTGCCGTATGCCAACGGCCATATCCACATCGGACATCTGGTCGAGTATCTGCAGACCGACATCTGGGTCCGGTTCCAGAAGCTCCGCGGCCATCGGTGCGTGTACATGTGTGCCGACGACACGCACGGCACGGCCATCATGATTCGGGCCAAGCAAGAAGGCGTTTCCGAGGAGGATCTGATCGCCAAGATGCAGAAGTCTCATGAGGACGACTTCGCCCGTTTCGGCATCGAGTTCGACAACTACGGCAGCACCAACAGCCCCGAGAATAGCGTGCTGTGCGCAGAAATCTGGGCCTCGATCCGCGACGCCGGGTTGGTTCACGAACAGGAAGTCGAACAACTCTACGACGAGGCCAACGGGATGTTTTTGGCCGATCGCCAGATCCGCGGCACGTGCCCTCGCTGCAAGGCGGAGGACCAGCCGGGCGATAACTGCGCCAAGTGTGGGGCCCATTACAGCGCGGCCGAACTGACCAATCCCGTCAGCACGGTCTCGGGAACCAAGCCGGTCGTACGCAACGCCGACCACCTGTTCATCAATATCGAGAAGCTCCACGACTTCCTCAACGAGTGGACGCAAGGCGGCGAACACCTCCAGACGGAGATCGCCAACTACTTAAAGGGCCATTTTCTGCACGAGCCGCTTCGAGACTGGGACGTCTCGCGGCCGGCGCCGTACTTCGGGTTCGAGATCCCCGACAGCCCGGGTAACTATTGGTACGTCTGGTTCGACGCACCGATCGGCTACATGGCCTCGACCAAGCAGTGGTGTGACCGCACGGGCGAGAAGTTCGACGCGTGGTGGGCCGACAAGGGGACCGAGATCCACCACTTCATCGGCAAGGACATCACTTATTTCCACACGCTGTTCTGGCCAGCCATGCTTCAGACTTCGCGATATGAACTGCCCTCGAAGATCCACATCCACGGGTTCTTGACCGTCAACGGCGAAAAGATGGCCAAGACCAAGGGCACGTCCGTACTCGCTTCGACGTATCTCGAACACCTCGACCCGGCCTACTTGCGATACTACTACGCCGCGAAACTCAACAACCGGATCGACGACATCGACATGAACCTCGACGAGTTTGCCACTAAGGTCAACTCCGACATGGTGGGAAATATCGTCAATCTGGCCAGCCGAACGGCCAAGTTTGCCGCCAAGACGGGATTGGCAGAGACCTATCCTGACGACGGCGGGCTGTTTCAGCAGGCGGCCGACGACGGGCAGACGATTGCCGATGCTTTCGAGGCGTGCGACTACAGCCGGGCCATCCGGCAGATCCTCGTGGCCGGCGATCGGGCCAACCAGTTCGTCGAACGCAATGCCCCTTGGGAACTGGCCAAGGACCCGGAGAAGGCCGGCCAGCTTCGCGACGTGTGTACCATCGGGCTGAATCTGTTTCGGCAACTGGCCATCTATTTAACACCCGTCCTGCCGCAATTGGCCCAGCAGACGGGCGAACTGCTCGGCCGGCCGATCGAGAGCTGGGACGAGTCGCAAACGCCGGTCACCGGCGGGAAGATCAACAAGTTCAAGCACATGATGAAACGAGACGATCGCAAGAAGCTCGAAAAGATGACCGCCGCCAGCACCCAGCCCGACGCGTCGCTACCTCCGGCCGAAAGCACCTCGGCGACCGACGAGTTGGCTGCCGAACCGTTGGCCGAGGAAATCGTGTTCGACGATTTCGTCAAGGTCGACCTGCGGGTGGCCCGGGTCGAAACGGCTGAAGACGTGCCGGGCGCCAAGAAGCTGCTGAAGCTTACGCTGAGTCTCGGCGGCGAGCATCGGCGGACCGTCTTCGCCGGGATCAAGGAGGCCTATAAGCCCGAGGACCTTGTGGGCCGATTGGTCATTTGCGCGGCCAACCTGGCGCCGCGCAAGATGAAGTTCGGGTTGAGCGAAGGGATGATCCTAGCTTCCGGCCCCGGCCGCAAGGAAGTTTTCATGCTCTCACCCGACGACGGCGCCCAGCCCGGGCAACGAGTACACTAAGGACTTGCAGAAGAGCAATTTGTCCCGTTTAGCATCCGCCGGTACGGCGGTTTTACGCGGAGATACCCCCCTGTCCGCAAAACCGCCGTGCCGGCGGATGCTAAACCGTTTCACCGCCGGCTGGTTTTGCGGTGTTGCTCATGTGGGCGGCAATCCACTCTTCCAGTTCCTGCCAGTCCAAGGGCGGGAGCTTCGAGCGATCGGGACGCAGATTGGCGGCCTCGCGGATGTAGACGTGGATGATCTCGTCGGTCGGCTTATCGGTGTTCCAGTGCAGGAGGATCCGAAGGCAGCGTCGCAGCGAGCCGGGCACATCCAGTTCGTGTACGCACATCAGGGCCACATTGAGCCAGCCAAGCTGCCTCGCGGCCAAGGCGGGGAACTCGGCATCCAGGTCGGTAGTGGTCGAGAAGATCACGCTAGCAACGTCCTCTTCCCGAATGTTGTTCTGGCGGATCATCAGCGCCAACAACTGCCGGGTGGACTTGAGAATCTCCTCGGCCGTGTTGGATTCAACCGTCGTCGCTCCACGAACACCACGGCACGGCATCTTGACCCCTCTGCGGGAGGATAAGGAAAAATGATCAGAAACAGGCTCAATTTCTGTAGTCTACGCCGTAAAGTTCCAGAGTTCCACCACCCGACCAGATTGTACGGTCCTTTGATGTGGTTATTGTCTAGCGAGGAAGTTGTGATGAATCCGGTTGATTCCGGCAAAAACGCATCCGCAACCTCTTCCTGCCGCAAGACTTAGGTTGATCGCGATGGGATTCTCGATTTACGGTTGTGAGGCCCTTGGCGGACAGCTATACTGATAGGTTTGAAATTGTCAGCCGCAGCCACACCTTGCGTAGACTAACCAGTCTGCCCGTATGCCCCATGCGATTTACACTTATCGATCGCATTATCGAACTAGAGCCGGGCGCCCGGATTACGGCCGTGAAGAATCTTTCTTTGGCCGAGGAGTATTTGGCCGACCATTTCCCCAATTTTCCGGTGATGCCGGGCGTGCTGATGCTGGAGGCCATGGTCCAGACCAGCGCGTGGCTGATTCGTGCCACCGAGGACTTTGCCCACAGCATGGTCCTGTTGAAGCAGGCACGAAACGTCAAGTATGGGAGTTTTGTCGAGCCGGGTGATACCTTGACCGTCCAGGTCGAGATCCTCAAGGTCGGCGAAGCAGAAACAACAGTGAAGGCCGTCGGTAAGGTCAACGGACAAATGACGGTCAACGGTCGGCTGGTCATGTCGCGATACAATCTGGCCGACCGCCAAGCGGGGCGCGAGGAACTGGACAACGCAGTTCGCAAGGAGTTGCGCGGGCTGTTTAGCATACTCTATCAGCCCCAGACGGAGACAGCGACCAAATAACCGTGCATGATTTCGGGAATATACAGGGTGGGTCGAGCAGCGAAAACCTACGCAGCAGAATGACGAAGCACGAATGACGAATGACGAAAACATGTTTGCTCATTCGTCATTCGGATTTCCCCGCGTGATCACGAAATGCTTTTTAGAGGGAGAACTTGATGCGTTTTGAAGGCAAGACAGCGATCATCACCGGCGGCAGCAACGGGATCGGCCGGGCCTGCGCCAAGCAGTTGGCCAGCGAGGGCGCCCGGGTCGCGGTAATCGATTTTTGCGAGGTCGAGGCCGCCGGGGAGTTGATCGAAGAGGCGAAGCAACTGCCCGGCGATATCCGCGCGTTCCAGGCGGACGTCCGCGACTCCGACCGGGCCAACGAACTGATCGACCAACTGATGGACGAGTGGGAGCAGATCGACGTGATGGTCAACTCGGCGGGTATCGTCCGAGACGGGCTGATGGGGGCGATGACGCGTCAGCAGTGGCTTGACGTGGTCGAGGTGAACTTGGGCGGAACGTTCAACTACTGCCACGCCGTGACCAAGCCGATGATGATGAATCGCAGCGGCGCCATGGTGAATCTTTCCAGCACGGCGGCCGAGTTCGCTTCTCGAGGACAGGTCAACTATGCGGCCAGCAAGGGCGGCGTCAACGGGCTGACCCGATCCCTGGCCAAGGAACTCGCCGGGCGAAAAGTCCGGGTCAACGCGGTGGCGCCGGGTATGATCGAGACGGGCATGAGTGCCGCGGTCCGAAGTCTGGCCGGCCCGAAGCTCAAGGAGGTCATCCCCCTGAAACGCGTGGGAAAGCCCGAGGAAATTGCCCAAACCGTCGCCTTCCTGGCCAGCGACGACGCTTCGTACATCACGGGGCAAATCATACGGGTCGACGGCGGGTTGAGTTTGGGTGGATATTGATACGATAACCAATAGGTATACCCCGCGGCATCGGATCGCGGAACTAGAATCATGCAGACTGAATTCGGAGGTTGAGCGAAATGCCGACAAAGCAAGAGATTGTTGAGAAAATTCAAGCGGCTTTGGTCGACGCCTTGGGCGTGGACGACGACGAAGTGACCGGCGAAGCCACCTTGGTGGGAGACTTGGGCGCCGAGTCGATCGATTTCCTGGACATTGTGTTCCGCCTGGAAAAATCATTCGACATCAAAATCCCGCGCGGGGAACTGTTTCCCGAGGACATCCTGACCAACTCGGAGTATGTGGTCGACGGCAAGATCACCGAGCAGGGCGTCGAGGAGCTGCGCAAGCGGATGCCGTTTGCCAACCTCGACGAGTTCGCCAAGAATCCCGTGGTGCAAGATTTCGGTAACATCTTGACCGTCGACGATATGTGCGGATTCGTAGAGACCAAGGTCGAAGTGACCGGCTGATTGGCGTCGGAACAAACGATTGACTGAAGTGAACGAAGGCTGGGCCGATGCGCTGGTATTGGATCGATCGATTCCTCGAATTCGAGAGTGGGCGTTACGCCAAGGCCGTGAAGAACGTCTCCTTGGCCGAGGACCACGTCCACGATCAATACACCGACTACCCGATGCACCCCAATTCGCTGGTAGTCGAAGGTCTGGCTCAGACCGGAGGCCTGTTGGTCTGCGAGATGAGCCACTTCCGCGAGAAGGTCATCCTGGCCAAGGTGCCCAAGATGACGTTCTATTGCGAGGCAATCCCGGGCGATACGCTGATCTACACCACGACGCTGGAGCATGTCAATCCGGACGGCGCCACGGTCAAGGCGACCAGCTACAAGGGCGAGCAACTGCACGCCGAGGGCGAGATCATGTTCGTCCATCTGGACGATCCCCGAGTGGATGCCCTGTTCGACCCGGAGACCTTCCTGCGGATGATGCGGTTGCTCGGCGCGTTCGACGTGGGACGTGCGGCCGACGGGAGTCCACTAAAGCCCCCGGCCGACTTACTGGCGGCAGTCGCGGCTGACAACGACAACTCCGAAAAGAAACCGGCCAAGGAGACTCAACCATGAGGCGGCGAGTCGTGGTTACCGGGATCGGGTGTGTCACGCCCTTGGGCACGCAAATCGAGACGGTTTGGAAGCGGTTGCTGGCCGGCGAGTCGGGTGTCGGCTATACGACGCTGTTCGACGCCAGCAACTTTCCCACCAAGATCTCGGCCGAGGTCCGCGATTGGGACCTCTCGGAAGTCGGCGAAGATCCCAAAGAATGGGAACACCAGGGGCGCCACACCCATTTCGCGATCGGGGCCGCACGCAAGGCCATGGCTGACTCGGGGATCGAGGACGCCGGCGTCCCTCCGACGCGATTCGGCATCTATACGGGCAGCGGCGAAGGCCAGCAGGACTTTCACCGTTTCACGAAGATGATGATTGCCGGGCTGTCCGGGGGTGAGGAGTTCGACATGGCCCGGTTCACCAAGGCCGGCCTGGAGACGCTCCACCCGATCGCCGAATTGGAACAGGAACCGAACATGCCGGCCGGACATTTGGCCAGCCTGTTCGGCGCCGAGGGACCCAACATCAACTGCCTGACCGCCTGTGCGGCCAGCAGTCAGGCGATCGGCGAGGCTGTCGAGATCATTCGCCGCGGCGAGGCCGACGTGATGCTCTCCGGCGGAACCCATACCATGATCCACCCGTTCGGCGTCACGGGGTTCAATCTGCTAACGGCGCTTAGCACGCGCAACGACGAGCCGACCAAGGCCTCGCGCCCCTTCGATCGCGATCGGGACGGTTTCGTGCTGGGCGAAGGCTCCGGCATGGTGGTGCTCGAAGCGCTCGAGCACGCCCAAGCCCGCGGCGCTCACATTCACGGCGAGGTCTGCGGGTTCGGATCCACGGCCGACGCATTTCGCATTACCGACACGCATCCGGAAGGTCGCGGGGCGATCAGTTGCATCAAAATGGCCCTGCGGGACGCCGAAGTGAACGCCGACGAGATCGACTACATCAACGCACACGGTCCCTCCACCCCGCTGGGTGACAGGGTTGAGGTCTCGGCTATAAAAGAATGCCTCGGCAAACATTCCTACCGGATACCGATCAACTCGACCAAATCGATGATCGGACATAGCCTGGCTGCAGCGGGTGTGATCGAAATAGTCGCCACCATCATGCAGATGAAGCGAGGTGTCGTACATCCCACCATCAACCAGGAGAAAGAGGATCCGGAGCTCGATCTCGATTTCGTCCCCAACTCGGCGCGCAAGCACGACGTTCGGGTGGCGCTGTCCAACTCTTTCGGATTCGGTGGCATCAACTCTGCCATCGTTGTTGGAACGCTACGCTGATGCTGAGAGACAACCCGGGTGACGAAATCCCCATCTGGCTCGGGAGCTCGGAATGAAGGTCGTTGTGACCGGACTCGGATGTGTGAGCTCGGTCGGCGGCGGGGTCGATGCGCTGTGGCAGGCAGCCGTCGAAGGCCGCTCCATGCTTCGCCCCATCAAGCGTTTCTCCACTGAAGGGTTCGTCACCAATATGGGCGGCGAAGTTCCCGATTCGTTTCCCGGCAGCCTCGGGAACTGGGTCTATGAGTTCGCCAAGGAGGCCTGCAGGCAGGCCGTTTCGTCCTCCGGAATCCGCATCGAGGATCCCCACCGCGTCGGTGTCGCCGTCGGCTCCACGCTCGGCGGCAAGACCTACGCGGACGAGTTCGTCCGAGGCCACGTTCAGCCGGGACCCCCTTTGCCTGGCCTCTCCCTCTATCATTCCATCGCGGGTTGCTTGGCGGACGAACTGCAGATCGAAGGTCCCTGCATGACGTTCAACGTGGCCTGTGCCTCGAGCGTTCACGCCATCGGTTACGGGATGGAGATGATCCGGCGGGGCCGGGCCGACGTGATGATCGTTGGCGGCGCCGACCACCTC